>DAIMKK010000258.1:0-4700 GCA_036721745.1 Pseudolabrys sp.
CGAATACTACGAATGGCTCTTGGGCCTGAGCGCAGATGAGCGCCTGGTTCGTTATGGTTGCGACGGGCATTTCAACAAGCTGAAAAAGAAACCCCGTTTAGTGCGTCAAAAGATTCCGAAGAAGCGCCGATATCCTGTTTGGTTGGCTCCGTACATGCGCTCAGGCCCAAGAGCCATTCGTAGTATTCGGCCCGCTGAGCCTTCTTTGGCCGGTCCGGAGTTATTTCGGTTTGATACGGGTGTTGCCAGCCTTGGACGTTGCGCTTGAGCACGTCATTTATCGATTGCGCGAGATTTGTGACTTCCTTGACGCGGAGAGAATTTCCTGAAGAACGGCGACTAGTGGCAAATACCTTCTCCAACTCTGCCTTCTTCGCGCCGGAAACGATCTGGTGGATTTCGTATTTCCAACCACCGCCCTCATGTTTAGGGGCCACTGATACCTTGAACGTGCCGACGGCAACGACGCCGGGCATCAAAAGTTTGTCGAGCGCCCAGCGGTTCAACTTCTTTGCGGCTGTAATGTTAGCCCTGTCCAACTTGCCAGCCGGTCGCGCCCAAGCGTGCGCGCCAAGCTGGCTTCCTGTGGGTTGCCGGCGCCGGAACGACCAGCCAAGGGCGAGCGGCGATGCGTCCCCAAGCACCGGCTGGCGTGGGTGAACTTTCACACCTTCCGGCACACCTGGGCATCGTGGATGCGCCGCTATGGCCGCACTGACGTCCAGGGGTTGGTGGCGACTGGGAACTGGATCGATACTCGCAGCGCCGGACGGTACGCTCACGCCGCCGCGCGCGAGGAATGGTCGAAGGTCGAACTGCTGCCGGGGATCGGCGAAAAGCGCAACGCCTGATCCGTGGAAAAATCGTGGAACGGTTGTGCTGCGCTGGCCAAGTAATTGATGTTATTGAACCGACCCTACCCTCCCCCAAGGGCCGGCCGCACCCTGTTTAGGGGTGCGTGATAATCAACCGATCCGCTTCAAGCCCTTGGCGTATTGCTGCGAGCGCCGCACGTAGATGTCGGCGCCGCCGCGGATCATTTCGATCAATCGGTCGTCGATGGTGCGGATCGCGCGCGCCGGCGAACCCACGATCAGCGAATTGTCGGGAAAGCTCTTGCCCTCGGGCACCACGCTGCCGGCGCCGACCAGCGAATTCTTCCCGATCTTGACGCCGTTGAGCATGATCGCGCCCATGCCGATCAGGCTGTTATCGCCAACGGTGCAACCGTGCATGATGACGTTGTGGCCGATCACGCAATTGCTACCGATCACCATGGGAAAACCGGGATCGGTATGCAGCGTGGAATTGTCCTGGATCTGCGAGCGCTCGCCGAGCTCGATCCACTCGTTGTCGCCGCGCAGCACGGCGCCGAACCAGACGCTGGTTTCCCGCTTGAGCCGCACGCGGCCGATTAACGTGGCCGTCTCCGCCACCCAATATTCGCCCGCGCCGGGAAATTCCGGCGCCTGTCCGTCGAGTTCATAGATTGGCATTCGCGTCTCCTTATGAGACGCACATTCGCAATGAATTTGGAAAATTGGAAGTAGCTAGGCGATTAGAATACCGCAGGCCCGCAAGGTCATCACCAGCACCAGGCCCGACATCAGGCTCCAGAAGCCGGCGATGAGGGTCGCCAGGAACACGAATTGGAAGCGGCGGCCTTCTTGCCGGCGGCCGAGCAGCGTGTTGCGCATGATCAGGAATGGCGCCGCCAGCATCAATACGGGCACCGCCGCGAAGGTCGACGGGCTGGGGCCGGCGCTCAGTAGCCCGAAAGTCGGCAGACGGCTGGTGACGAGCTGGTAGGCCGAACTGCATAAGCCCGCTACGGCGAAGCCGAGCGCAAGGGCCAGCAGATTTTGCACGGATTCCGGCGACATTTCGGCCTCAACGCAATACAGGAGGCCATGTTTCGCAAAGCCGGCCGGCCCACGCCAGCCAATCCTTAACAAATGGTAAACGCAGCAAACGAGGGCTGACGCGGCCGCCGTGGCATAATCGCGCGCGATTCGAATTCAGGACGTGGAATGACCACCCTCACGCAGGCGCCTGCCAAAGCGGCCAAGCCACGCCGCCGACGCCATGCCGGGCGCAGCCCGCTCACCGCGCCGCTCTTGCTGTTCGCCGCCGTCACGTTGTTTGCCGCCGTCTACGTCGCCTATGTGCTGTGGCCGCGCTGGCCGGACGCACCGATAACACTCAACGCACCTTCATTACCGATCATCGTGGCGGGCGTTACCTTCAACATCGAGCCGGCGGCGATCCGCATGCCGGTCCTGCGCCGCCCGGGTACGCTGGAACGCGTCGACCTCGCCTATCTGTGGCCGTCGCTGACGCCGCCCGATCCCGCGCTCCGCCCCACTGTGGGCGCGCCGGTCGATCCCAACGAGCGGCTGTTCGTGACCATCGCGTCGGGCGACGGGACGTTGCCGCTGATCGAGCGCGTGCAGACGATCTATCCGCGCTATCTGGTGCCGGAGCCAACCGCAGGTCCCGACGGGCTCACGCTACGCGGCTTCCGCGACGGCACGCCGTATCAGGGCGAGGAACTGGTGTTCGAGCAGGCTGCGCCCGCGCATTTTCTGGCGCGCTGCTCGCGCAAGGGCGTCACCAATTCCGGTACCTGTTTGCTGGAACGGCGCATCGGCAATGCCGACATCACGTTGCGTTTTCCGCGCGACTGGCTCGGCGACTGGAAGGGCGTCGCCTCAGGCATCGACCGGCTGATCGCGCGGTTACATCCAAACAGCTAAAGACCCGCGTCGACCAAATCGACGTCCAAAATCGGCAGCTCGAAAATATACGACTTGCGGCCTTTTTCGGTCTCGAGGAACAACACGCCGAGAAATTCCTCGCCGATATAGACTTCCAGCGAATCCGTCTTCTTCGGCCGAACCACGACGCGGATATTCTCGTTGTCGAACTTGCGCCGCAGATAGGCGTTGAGCGTCGGCACCGGCTGGATGCTGGGATCGCTGCCGACTTGGATGACCATGCGGAAATTATACGAGCGGTCACCGTCCTCGTCGTCCAGCGTCAGTTCGCCGAGATCGTCCTCGCCGACGAAAACTTCGGCGAAATCGCCCGCCTTCGGCACCACGCGAATGAACGCGTTGCCGAACAGCTTCTTGAGATAAGCGTCGAGCTTTCTGACTTCCGATACGTCCACCGGGCCGCTCCTTGTTGAATGTGACGTCTAGTTGCCCGATTGAACGGGTCGGCGCAAGCGCATGATCCCGAAAAGCATGTCCTCGACTAGATCGGGGATGGAAACCGGTTTTCGGACAAGATCATGCGCAAACAAAAAGCCTCAGCCGTCGAGCATGATGCCGTAAAGCATCTGGTCCATGGCGCGCGAGGGTTCCGGGCAGCCGGCCTCACCGACCACCTTGGCCGGCACGCCGGCGACCGTGACGTTGTTGGGCACCTGCTTGATGACGACCGAGCCGGCGGCGATGCGCGCGCAATGGCCGATCTCGATATTGCCGAGGATCTTGGCGCCGGCGCCGATCATCACGCCGTGGCGGATTTTCGGATGGCGGTCCTCGTGTTCCTTGCCGGTGCCGCCGAGCGTCACGTCATGCAGGATCGAGACGTCGTCTTCGATCACCGCGGTCTCGCCCACCACCAGCCCGGTGGCGTGGTCGAGGAAGATGCCGCGGCCGATTTTCGCGGCCGGGTTGATATCGCACTGGAACACCGCCGAGGAGCGGCTTTGCAGATAAAGCGCGAAGTCCTTGCGGCCTTTGCCCAGCAGCCAATGCGCCAGCCGGTGCGTCTGGATGGCGTGGAAGCCTTTGTAATAGAGCACCGGCTCGACGAAGCGGCTGGTCGCCGGATCGCGGTCGACGGTGGCGACAATGTCGGCGCGGAAGATTTCGCCGAGCACGGGCTCATCGTCCAACGCGTCGCCATAGGCCTGGCGGATCAGGTCGCCGGAAATATCGGCATTGCCGAGCCGCTCGCTGACGCGGTGGATGACGGCCGCTTCCAACGTGTCGTGGTGCAGGATATTTTCATAGATGAACGTGGCGAATTCCGGCTCGCGGCGTGCGGCTTCCTCCGCCTCGCTGCGGATGCGCGACCAGACCGGATCGACCTTGTCGAGGGCCTTTGCAGGCCGCGTCTGAAACTGAGCCATGATTGGTTCTCCAGCGCCTCTCGAACCCCTAGATAAGTCTTTTAGCACATTTTTCGAGGCGCCAAGAGGGGCGAAAAATGTGCCCCCACGCATGATCCCGAAAAGTGGTAACCGGTTTTCGGAAAAGATCATGCGCAAGCAAAACGTTATGGCTCATGCGCGTTGGTTAAGAAAGCCGAGCACGGCCGTTTTGAAGACTTTATCGCCGACCGCCAGCATGTGATCGCGGTTCGGGATATCGAGCGCGCGCGCACCCGGTATAAGGGCGGCTAATTTTTGCGCAGAGGCCGCCACTTTGTCTTCGGTCCCGACCGCAACAAGTACCGGCACGCGAATACCGGCAACCTGCTCGTGGCGCAAAGTCTGGCGGTTGCCGCGGATGCAGGCGGCGAGCGCCTTGAGATCGGATTTGGTCTGTTCCGCGAAACTTCGGAACATGCGGCCGCTCGGATCGCTGATGTCGGCAAGCGACGGCGCCTCCAGCGCAGCGGCCACTTTGTTCGGCAACCCGACCTCTTCCGCCATGCGGCTGCCCATCCCGCCAATGACGACGGAA
>DAIMKK010000259.1:0-603 GCA_036721745.1 Pseudolabrys sp.
TCATCGCGGTGGGCGTGCTGCGCAACGGCCTCAATCTGCTCGCCGTGCCGTCCTCAACGCAGGTCGCCTGTATCGGCGCCCTCGTCATTATCGCGCTTTTTATCGACGGATTGAAGAGCGAGCGATGAGCGCCGCCGCGCGCAAGACCGCCCGCCCGCGCCTCGTATTGTCGGGCGACGTCATGCAGGCGTTCTACCGCCTGCTCGCCGTTGCGCTGCTGTGCACCATATTGGCAACGCTCAGCGACGTGTTCCTGACCATGAACAACATCCTCAACGTGTTGCGGCAGTCGGCGCTGTTATTCTTGATGGCCTCCGGCCTCACGTTGGTTATTCTCACCGCCGGGCTCGACCTTTCCATCGGCGCAAACGTCGCGCTGTCCGCATGCCTGGCCGCGAGCGTGATCAAGGCCACCGGTTCGCCGCTGCTCGGGATGGCAACCGGCATCGGCTGCGGCGCCATAATCGGGCTGGCCAACGGCGTACTGGTGACGGCGCTGAGGATCCCGAGGGCACCCAGCCCCAGCCGGGCGTGCTCGAACAGCTCCGGCCGTTCGGTCCGGGAGCACTGCACGACCGACCCGTCTGCGAGGACCAGCTCAAG
>DAIMKK010000259.1:613-4657 GCA_036721745.1 Pseudolabrys sp.
GGCTGGCCAACGGCGTACTGGTGACGGTGCTGAGGATCCCGTCGTTCATCGCCACCTACGGCATGATGTGGATTCTCACCGGCGTCACTTATTACTACATGGCGGGGGAAACCATTCACGGCTTCCCGCTGGCGTTCCGCCATCTCGGCAGCGGTTATCTGTTCGGCGTGCCGATGCCGGTCTATGTCATGGTGCTGTTCCTGTTGATCGGCGGGCTATTCGCGCAACGCACCATCTGGGGCCAGCAGATCTATGCCATCGGGGCCAATCCGGTCGCCGCGCGTCTTTCCGGCGTACCGGTCGAGCGGCGCCTGGTGCTGGTTTACGCGGTAAGCGGCGCGATGGCGGGGCTCGCCTCGCTGATTATTCTCGCGCGTATCAATTCGGCGCAGGGCGACATCGGCGAGGACCTGACGCTGCCCGCCGTCGCCGCAATTCTGGTCGGCGGAACATCGCTGTTCGGCGGCTCCGGCACCGTGGCGGGCACGCTGATCGGTGCACTCATTCTCACGCTCGTCCTCAACGGTATGAACCTTCTGCAAATCAATTCGTCATGGCAGCCGCTCGTCACCGGCGTCATCGTTCTGCTCGCGGTTTGGATCGACACCCGCACCCGGCGCATCGGCGAATAGGAATCGAAGACCCAATGTTGACCCCATCTGAGACCACAGAGGAGTAAAACTGATGAAGTATCTGACAATCAGCTTAACCGCCGCGCTGACGGCGCTCATCGCCGGCCCGGCGTTCGCTGCCGGCGAGACCATCGCCGTGTTCACCAAGAATCAAACCAACCCGTATTTCCAAGCGGTCCGGGTCGGAACCGAAACGGCGGCCAAGACGCTTGGCGTCAAGGTCATTCAATACATTCCGACCAAGCCAGACAGCATTCCCGAGCAGCTGTCACAGGTCGAAGATGTCATCGTCAAGAAGCCGAATGCGATCATCTTCATCCCGGTCGACTACAAGGCGCTGGTTCCGGCAGTCGAGAAGATTAATGCCGCCGGCATTCCGGTCACCAACATCACCGACCGTTCGGCGGGCGGCCAATTCGTCGCGTTTGTCGGCGCCGACGACTACAGCATCGGATTGTCCGTCGGCCACCGTCTGCTCAAGGCCATCGGCGGCAAGGGCAACGTCGTCATTCTCGAGGGCGTCAAGGGCTCGCTCACCAGCACCAATCGCGTGCGCGGTTTCAACGACGCGATCAAAGAGTACCCCAACGTCAAGCTGCTCGCCTCGCAGCCGGGGAATTTCCAACGGCTGAATGCGCTTCAGGTGATGGAAAACCTGATGCAATCGTTCCCGTCGATCGACGGCGTGCTGGCGGCGAACGACCCGATGGCGGTCGGGGCGATCGAGGCGCTCGAAGGCGCCAACCGCAAGGCGCAGGTGGTGGGGATCAACGGCAGCAAGGAGGCTGTCGAATTGATTAAATCCGGCAAATTGCTGGCGAGCGGCGACTTCAACGGCTTCATCCAAGGCTGCATCGGCACGCAGATCGCCGTGCGCAATCTGCGCAAGGAGCCGACGCCGAAGGAAGTCATGTTGAAACCGATCGTCATCGATAAGAGCAATTCGGCACCCTACGAGGTGCCAGTTGAGCAGCGTACCTGCCCGACGATCGAGCAAATCGTCTCGAACTAACGGTAACAAAATAAACACGGGCCGGCCTTCACGGCCGGCCCGTTATATTTTTTCGCGACGTCGCGTCAGATCGATTCCGGAACCATCTTGATGGCTCCGCAAGGGCATTCGGTGGCGCAAAGACTGCAGCCCTTGCAGTAGTCGTAGTTGAATTTAAAGCGGTTGCCGGGGCCGAGCTTGATGACCGCATTGTCGGGGCAGACGCCGTAGCAGTTGTCGCACTCGAAGCAATTGCCGCATGACAGACAGCGCCGCGCCTCGTAGAGCGCATTGGTCTCGTCGAGGCCGCCCTGCACTTCCTCGAATGTGCTCTGGCGGCGGGCGGTCTCGATCATCGGCCGCACCGTCTTCGGCGCATCGGCGTAATACCAGGCATTGAGCTTGTCGAAGCTCGCCAGCTCGTGCTTTTCCGCCGCCGCATAGTCGGCGCCACGCAGCCAAGCGTCGATGTGACGCGCGGCTTTCTTGCCATGACCGACCGCCACCGTGACGGTGCGCTCGGAAGGAACCATGTCGCCGCCCGCGAAGATTCCGGTATGCCCGGTCATCATGTTCGAAGCGACCTGCACCACCCCGTCCTTGATCTCCAATCCGGGCACGCCGTCGAGCAGCGACAGATCGACATCCTGGCCGAGCGCGAGCACCAGCGAGTCGGCCTCCAGCGTCTCGAATTCGCCGGTTGGCTGCGGGAAGCCCTTCTCGTCGAGATTCATCTTCTCGACGGTGAGCACGCCCTCGTCCACGCGTTTGATGGTCGAGAGCCATTTCATCATAATGCCTTCCTCGATCGCCTCTTCGACCTCAAAGTCGTGCGCCGGCATGCGCTCGCGGGTCCGCCGATAGACGATGATCGCCTCGGTGGCGCCCATGCGTTTGGCGGTGCGCGCGGCGTCGATCGCGGTGTTTCCGCCGCCGTAGACCACCACGCGCCGCGCGAGCAGCGGCTTGTCCTCGCCTTCCATCGAGCGCAGCAAAGTGACAGCGTCGAGCACCTTTGAGGCGGAGCCAGCGGGAATAAAGGCACGCTTGCCGATATGGGCGCCGACGGCCAGGAATGCGGCATCGAACCGGCCGGCCTTTATGGTTTCGAGAATATTGTCGACCTTGGCATTGAGCTTGAGTTCGACGCCGAGATCGATAATCCGTTTCACTTCCGCATCGAGCACATCGCGCGGCAACCGGTACTTCGGGATACCGAAACGCATCATGCCGCCGGCCGCCGGCCCCGCATCATGGATCGCGACGGCGTGCCCCATGCGGCGCAGATGATAGGCCGCGGAAAGACCGGAGGGACCGGCGCCGACCACCAGCACACGCTTGCCGGTTTTCTTTTCCGGCGGCGTAAAGCGCCAGTTGCGCTTGATCGCCTCGTCGCCGAGGAAGCGCTCGACCGAATTGATGCCAACAGCTTCGTCGACCTGCGCCCGATTACAGGCGCCCTCGCAGGGGTGGTAGCAGACCCGCCCCATCACGGCGGGCAACGGATTGTCCTGGGGTAGCACGCGCCAGGCGTTTTCGTAGTTGCCGGATTCCGCGTGATAGAGCCAGGCCTGGATGTTTTCACCGGCTGGGCAAGCATGATTGCACGGCGGCAAACGGTCCACATAAACCGGACGCATGGTGCGCCAGGAGCCGGTGAGATTGGCGAGACTGCTGCCGCTATCGAGCGTGATGGCGAAAGGGTGTTTCATCACGCGTCCTCTTCACGCTCGAGCAGCTTGTATTCGACGATGTTGTGGTCGGCGATGGCTTGCAGCCGCGCCAGGCGCCGCGCACCGGCGGCATCCTTGAATAAATGCGCGAAGCGTCGCTGCGGCTTGAGATACTCGGCGACCGGAACCGGACGGCGAATTTTTCGGCTGCTGGTGACAGTGCCATGCTCGGCTTCAAAGACAGGAAACAGCCCGCATTCGACCGCTAGCCGCGCCAGACGGATGGTGTCGTACGAGGCCGAACCCCAGCCGAGCGGGCACGGCACATGAATATGAATATAGCGCGCGCCGTGGATCCGCATCGCCTTCGCCACCTTGCGCTCAAGGTCATGCAGGTCCGCGACGGTCGCGGTGGCGACATAGGGAATGCCGTGGGCAACGGCGATGCGCGGCAGACTCTTGCCGGTGCCGAAAACGTTGCCAGGCTCTGGGCCCATAGCCGGAGTCGTTGCCGTGCGCGCAGTCGGTGGCGTCGCAGATGAGCGCTGCACGCCGGTGTTCATATAGCCTTCGTTGTCGTAGCAGATGTAGAGCACGTCATCGTTGCGCTCGAACATCCCCGACAGGCAGCCGAACCCAATATCGGTGGTGCCGCCATCGCCGCCCTGGGCGATCGCGCGCACTTCCGGGCGGCCCTTCACCCGCATGGCTGCGGCGACGCCTGTGGCGACCGCCGCGGCATTGCCGA
>DAIMKK010000260.1:0-2452 GCA_036721745.1 Pseudolabrys sp.
GCCGTAGTTCATGTAAAGTAGGAGCGCCTTCACGAAGATCGCGCCGGCCATCAACGGCAGCAGCGCCGTAGCAAGCGGCCGGAATTCTGGGCCGAGAAAGATTGTCGTCAGCAGCGGCGCCGTCATGGCGATGCCGACGGCTTCCGGCAACAGGATAAGAATGATCAAGGCGCCTAGATGTCGCAGCTGCGCCTGCGCCGCCGCGACGCCATGATCACTGTAGGCGCTGATGGCAAGTGGAACGCCGGCGAGCGCCATCACTATCATCGGCACGCCGAGCAGATTCATCTGTACGTCGTAGCCCGCGGAGTAGAGCCCGGCATTGCTGACGTCGGTGTAATAGGCGAGCAGCCAGCGGTCGCCGAACGCCGCGAACCAGCCGAATAGCGCGCTGGCGGCCAGCGGCAGGCCGAAGCGCAACATCCGTCGCGCCAGAACGGGATCGTAAAATTTCCGATCGATCCACCAGCCGCGCCAGTTGACCGTGACCGCTATCAACGCGGCTAACGTGGTGCCGAGCAGGGCACCGGCCACGCCGTAACCGAGCCACACCAAGGAGATGCCGAGCGCCATGTCGAGCACGCTTTCGAGGCCGCCGAGCAGGGCGTAGCGCCCCGGCTGCAACGAGCCTTGCGCGGTCGAGAGTTGAAATTGATGCAACAGCGTTGCGATGAGCAGGACGCCGCAAAGCGCCAGTTGAAGGCGCCACCGCTCTGGGGCGGCGGAAAGAAACACGACGATGGCGACCGCGCAGACCACGACCGCCGGCAAAATCAGGCCCCATAGCGTAGTGGCGCGCGCCGCGCGCGCATCCGCTGGCAGATGGCGCAACATGGCCAGCATTGGCCCTTCCACGACTAGCAAGCCAAAGAACCCCACCCCGGCGATCGCCAGCGCCAATTCGCCGAATGAATGAGAATCGAGTAGCCGCGTATAAGTAGCAATGATCGCGAAGCCCGCGGCGCCCGATAGAATGCGCGCCAGGAAGTAGATTCCGCTATGGCGAAGCAGAGCCATTAAGCTGATATCAATCAGGGGGCTTGCGAAAAATCAACTGCCGTCGGCCGCGCAACGCAAAAAACGCCGGCGATGGTCTCGCCGGCGTTTTTCTTCGCGAAACGATTAAGCGCTCAGCGGATCGTATAGCGTCCGTTGTTGCCGACACGTGGGCCGATGGGACGTGGCGGCCGATAGGTCGGCACCGGGGCCGAATGCGGTCCGCCGAACAGAAAGCCGAAGAAGCCATCGCCGTTGCTATAGCCGCCGCTGCCGCCATACATGCCAACCGGCGCGCGCACCGGCTTCGACGACGGATCCGGCTTACGCTCGATCCCAATGTCGGCGACCTTGCGCTCGCTGCCCTTCAGGATGGCGATCATCCGGGCGTCGCGGCCGTAAACGTCCTCGCGCAGCTGCAGCTTGCCGTCGTCGTCAACGAAGGCGGTCTGATAGGTCAGGTGGACCCAGATGTTCTTCGGGAAATTGATGTTGATCTCGCTGCCGCCGAACATCTTCTCCAGCCGCGCTTCGGTGTAGTGCTCGCTCGGCAACACTAGCGACAACAGCTTTTCGCCATAGGTGAGCGGGTTCTGCACGCGCATGCAGCCGTGGCTGTAGGCGCGCTTTTCCTTGGCGAACAGATATTTGTCCGGCGTGTCGTGCTGGTAGACCAGGAACTTGTTGGGGAAGTTGAAACGGATGCGGCCGAGCGCATTGCCGGCGCCCGGCGGCTGCGAAATGTGGATGGTGCCGTCCGCGTCCTGCGTCAGTTGCAGGCCGATGCGATCGAGCGCCTGCGGGTCTTGCTGCAGCGCCGGCAGGTACTCGTTCTCGATGATCGAGGGCGGCACGTTCCAGGTCGGATTGACGGTGATGAATTTCATCTCCGCGCTGACCATCGGCGTCGCCTTGCCCGGCTTTCCGGCGACGATCTTGGTGTGCCAGTAGACCTTGTCGTTGTTGTAGAGCGTCAAGGTGTAATCCGGCACGTTGACGATCACGTGCGGATTGCCGAGGTCGCGCGGCAGCCAGCGCCAGCGCTCCATGTTGACGATGACGGTGTCGATCGGATTGGCGGATGGCCCGCGTGCGACCTTCTTCTCGCCGTTGAGCGCGCGCACGGTGTTGGGGCCGAGATTGCCGTCGACATGGATGTCGCCTTCGGTCTGGAACGTCTTCACCGCATCGCGCACAGCATCGTCATAGAGCGGACTGTCCTTGTCGCCACTGATGCTGAGGCGCTTGCGCAGCGCCACCACGCGTTGATCCTTCATGCCGACGTGCAAGGTTTTGCCTTCGCCGATGCGTACAAGGTCGGGCTTTTTCTCTTCCTCGGCCTTGGGCGCCAGCGCGCCTTTGCGCAATTCGGCGAGCTTGGCCTTGAGCGCCTTGAATTCAGGTTGCGGCGGATTGTAGCCGTCGAGCGCGGCGCCTACGTCGCCGGCGAGATTGG
>DAIMKK010000260.1:2462-4626 GCA_036721745.1 Pseudolabrys sp.
GAATTCGATATCGGCGCCGACGCGGCTGAAGTGGATGCGGCCGGCCTGCGCCTGGCGCGCATAAGTGAGGACCGAAGCGGTGAGCTTGAGCTCTTCTTCGGCTTGCGTTTCGGCGGTCGCCGCCGATTTGAAATCGGGGGTCGGATAGTCGCTCGGATCGAGGCCGACGCTATCGACCCGACTGAGATAGGCGATTGCGGCCTTGGCGCGCGCACCGGCGGCGCCATCGCTCACCCACAGCGGTTTGTAGTCGCGCGCCTTGTAGAACGACTCCACGCCCTCGCGGTCGGCCTTGCGGCTGACGATGCGGTCGAGCTTGCCGGCGATCATCTGGCGCAGCTGGTCGGCGACCGTGCTGTCGGCCGTGACGGGCGTTGGTGTGGCGGCCGGCGTGGCCGCGGCTTTTGCCGGCTCGGCTGCCGGTGCGGCGACGTCCTGCTTGGACTCAGCCTTGGTATCGGCCGATGGCGTGCTGGGAGTGCCCGCGACGTCCTTCGCCGTCAGCGGCGGCAGCAGGCTGGTGTCCGGCATCGGGACCGCTGCATCGATTCGCTGGTCGGATTGCTGCGCCATCCCAGCGTGGCTTCCCACGATCAGCACGAGCGCGAGAGCGGTCGAAGCCAACAGACTGTTAAATCGGGCACTTTTCACCAGAACGTCTCCTAAAGACTGCGTGGGGGGCCAAGCCCCCAATTTCAGCGGCATCCTACCCTATAGTCCTGCGGTAGTTACGCTTTTCCAAACGGCCGAGAGCGAAAGAGCAGCCGACTGTGGCTATTTTGCACACGGCTTGAAACCCCCGAATCGGCGGCATTTTCTGCCTGATTTTCGGGTTCAGCCTAGTGCAACGGTTAGCCACCGGGTCGGTTCCTCAACCGGTTTTGCGAGTTTTCCCCCGATGACTTCTTTGTGATGGCAGGCTTGTTCGTGAAGCAGGTTTGGCAGAACCCCCAGCATAGAGCGGCCGCGTGACAGGCAAATAATGGCCGTGCCCGGGACGGGCAGGGCGTGCATTAACCCGCTGACAGCGGCCGGCCATTGCGCTAGTATTTATAAATCGCCGCCGGTGAATGAGCGGTCGAAAGGGAAACGCCAATGGCCTGGACCACCCCGACTCTCGTCGAAATCTGCATCGGACTTGAGATCAACGGCTATCTTCCGGCCGAGTTCTGATTTCCTCGTTACGTCCGCACCAACCCCGTTAAATGGGGCGCCTCACCGCCATCGTGCTTGGTTCGGCGGCCGGAGGCGCTTTTCCGCAATGGAATTGCCGCTGCCCGGTCTGCGCGTTGGCGTGGGCCGGTGACGCGCGCGTGCGTGCGCGCACGCAGGCCGGCATCGCGGTTTCCGCCGGCGACGGCCGCTGGACGCTAATCAACGCCTCGCCGGATCTCGGCGCGCAAATCCGCGCGACGCAAGCTTTGCATCCGCAAGGCGCGCTGCGCGGCAGCCCGATCGACGCGGTGGTGCTCACCGGCGCCGAGATCGATCAGATCGCCGGCATATTGTCGCTGCGCGAAAGCACGCCGTTCACGCTCTACGCGACGCCGGCGAGCCACGCGGCGGTCGCCGCCAATGCTATGTTCGGCGCGCTCTCGGCGATGGCGCGGCGCGCGGTCAATCCGGGCGAGCGTTTTATGCTGGCGGGCGACATCGAGGCGAGCCTGTTCGTGGTGCCCGGCAAGCAGCCGCTTTATCTCGAGGGCGACGATCCCGAGACCGATGCTGAGAGCGCCGCCAATGTCGGCATCGAATTGCAACGCGCGGGCGCGCGGCTCGTGTTCGTGCCGGGCGCCGCGGCGGTGACGGACGCCATGCGCGAACGCTTCGCGCGCGCCGACGCCGTGCTGTTCGACGGCACGCTGTTCACCGACGACGAAATGCTGCGCAGCGGAACGGGGCAGAAAACCGGCGGCCGCATGGGCCACATGCCGATCGACGGCGAGGGCGGTTCCTTACAGGCGCTCGGCGGGCTTACCGCGCGACGCATTTTCGTCCATATCAACAACACCAATCCGATCCTGATCGACGGCTCGCCCGAACGCGCCAAAGTAGAGGCCGCCGGCTGGCAGGTGGCCGAGGACGGCATGGAGATCGCGTTGTGAAATTGCTCTCGCCCGACAAGCTGGAAGCCGCACTGCGCGAGATCGGCGAGCGGCGCTAT
>DAIMKK010000261.1:0-4625 GCA_036721745.1 Pseudolabrys sp.
GAGTGCTACCTTGATCTGGGCTAGAAGATTGATCGCGCAGGAGCGCGCCGCCTTCTGCCCGTCCTCGATCGATACGCCGGCGCCAAGCTGGCCTTTGGCGACTAGCTTGCCGTCGGCGCCAAAGCAAAGCTGGCCGGAAAAGACGAGCAAGTTCCCGCTACGCACGAACGGCACATAATTGGCGATCGGGCTGGCCGGCGTTGGCAGCGTAATTCCTAGACTTACGAGCTTCTTTTCAACCGTTCCGGCCATGAAATCCTCCTCAAAAGGTTGCCTTGTCTTGGCCGATCGAACGCGCCTGCACAAGCCAGAGCGTTGTCTCGATTGCCCGGGGCGGCAGAGGCCTCTATCTTGCCCTTATCTTGCATGATTCATCTCCCGGACGCCGCCGCAACATTGCCGCCGGAAGGCCCGCATCGATGAAAACGCTTAAGGTCGCAAAATCGCTGATCTTGCCAGTTTTGGCTATCGGCCTTGTCGCGGTGGCGGTCCACCGGACGGCCGCGGCCGCGGCCGCGCCGCCGACAGACAAAGTGCTCTTGGCGCCGCATCGCGCGGTCTACGATCTCAAGCTGGTAAAGTCGCGCGGCAGCCGGGGCCTCGAGGCGGTGCGCGGGCGCATCCTGTACGACTTTTCCGGCAACGCTTGCGACGGTTACGAGTTGCAGTTCCGCCAAGTGTCGGAACTCGATTCCGGTGAGGGCAAAACCGCGCTCAGTGATCTGCGCTCCACCACCTGGGAAGACGGCAGCGCCAAAGCGTTCCGCTTCAATTCGGAAAACCTGCTCGACGACAAGCGGACCGATGCGGTCGATGGCCATGCTGACCGTAATGCCAAGACAGTCGCGGTCAGTTTAAGCAAGCCAAAGGAGAAGAGTTTCACCGTTCCGGAGAGCGCGGTGTTCCCGACCGAGCACATGCGGCGCATTATCACCGCCGCGCGCGAAGCAAAGAGCATCCTGGAATTTCCGGTCTATGACGGGTCTG
Source organism: Pseudolabrys sp. (assembly GCA_036721745.1). Classification (GTDB taxonomy): domain Bacteria; phylum Pseudomonadota; class Alphaproteobacteria; order Rhizobiales; family Xanthobacteraceae; genus Pseudolabrys. The sequence goes on from DAIMKK010000261.1 coordinate 988, forward strand.
AGACCGGTGAGAAACTCTACAGCACACTCACCGTGATCGGTAAGCCGATTGCGCCGGGGGCGAAGCCGCCGGACGATGCGGCGGCAAAAGTCCCCGAATTGGGCAAGCTCACGCGTTGGCCGGTGACCATCAGCTATTTCGAGCAGGTAAGCGCCAAGCAAGAGCAGACCGGCGAGCAGACGCCGGTCTATGCCATTTCCTTCGAACTTTACGAGAACGGCATCTCGCGTGCGCTGGTGCTCGATTACAGCGATTTCACCATCAAGGGCGAAATGACGTCGTTGGAACTTAAGAAGCCGAAGCTTTGTCCTTGAGCTAAAACTAGTCCTCGTCCAGGGTCAGGCCCTTCACTACCGCGTCGCGGCCGAATTTTGCGCGCAGTCGATCCACCGCATGCTCGGCCTCGGCCGCGCGGCGATCGATGAGATCGGCGAGATCGTCGCCCGCAGCGTCCCCCAGATGACTGATCCCGATCCCGATCAGGCGAAACTGGGTCGTGCCAACTTCGTGGGCGAGCAGGTCGCGGCCGGCGGCGAAAATACGCGCGGCGAGCTGGGTCGGGTGCCCAAGCGCGCGCGCCCGCGTGCGGATTTTGAAATCGGCGCTCTTGAGCTTCAACGTCACGGTCGAACCGGCGAGTGCGTTGGCCTTGAGGCGCGCCGAAACCCGTTCGGTGAGATCCCACAAATGATGCTCAAGCGGGCGGAATTCGCCGATGTCGCGCTCGAAGGTAGTTTCCGCCGAAATGCTTTTGGTGTCGCGTTCCGGATCGACGTAGCGCGCGTCGATTCCGCGCGCCAGCTGCCAGAGCCGGGCGCCTTCCTCGCCGTAGCGGCGGATAAAGTCGTGTTCATCGGCGCGCTGCAGGTCCGCGATTAGGCGATAGCCGTCGGCGGCGAGCTTGGCCGCGCTCACCGCGCCGACGCCGTAAATGAAGCCGACCGGTTTCGGCGCCAGAAACGCCGCCGCCTCGTCCAGCCCAAGCACGGCGAAGCCGCGCGGCTTATCCATGTCGGAGGCGATCTTGGCGAGGAATTTGTTGGCTGACAGCCCAATGGAAATGGTGATGCCAATGTCGCGCTCCACGTCGCGCGCGAAACGCGCCAGCACGCGTGCCGCGCTCATGCCGTGCAGCCGCTCGGTACCGGACAAATCGAGAAAAGCTTCGTCGATCGACAAGGGCTCGACCAAGGGTGTGAGCGCTAGCATGGCGCGGCGTACCTCGCGACCGACTTTGCTGTATTTCGCGATGTTCGGTTTGACGACCACCGCATGAGGGCAGCGGCGCTTGGCCTCGAACATCGGCATCGCCGAGTGGATGCCGTAGGTGCGCGCGACGTAACAGGCGGCCGCAACCACGCCGCGCTTGCCGCCGCCGACGATCACGGGTTTGTCGACCAGCGACGAATCGTCGCGCTTTTCGATGGTGGCGTAGAAGGCGTCGCAATCGACATGCGCGATGGTGAGCTTGTCGAGCTCTACGTGGCGCGCGAGCCGCGGCGAACCGCAGGCCGGACACCGCGTCGCGATGTCCGGCGCATCCGCCAAACAATCGCGGCAGAAGCTCACGGTATCTCGCGCTCCCAGTGCCCGCCTAGTGCCACCAGCGCCTTGCCGATATCGGCCGGATCGCAGCCAGTCTCGGCGGCAAAGCCCGACAGCAGGCGCTCGTCGCCGGCCAGGTAGTCCAATACGCCGGTCAGGAAGCCCGGCTCCTGGGCAGCAGCGCGAATCTGGGCCGGGCTAATGCCGGTGGTGGCGAGGAAGCGCCCGAGCCGCTCGCCGTCCCCGGCAATGAAGGTAAGCGCCTGAATAGCCAACGCTTCCGCCACTTCTTGGGTTAACGAAGCCCCTAGTTTCATCGATCAAATTTGCCTTTCCGTAACATATCGGCACTACCGTAGCTCGATCATGCCCGAGCACGCTCGGCATGGCGACGCCGAGCGCGCCGAGTTGGGGACGTACTGGGGACAAATGGGGCGGGGGACATGCCGAAGACCGTCCTGATCGTGGAGGACAACGAGCTGAATATGAAGCTCTTCCACGACCTCCTGGAAGCGCATGGCTACCAGACCGTGGGCACCCGCAATGGCATCGAGGCGCTCGATCTCGCGCGCAAATACCGGCCCGATCTGATTCTGATGGATATCCAGTTGCCGGAAGTCTCCGGCCTCGAAGTGACCAAATGGCTCAAGGACGATCCCGAACTCAAGGCGATCCCCGTGGTGGCGGTCACCGCCTTCGCCATGAAGGGCGACGAGGAGCGCATCCGCGAGGGCGGCTGCGAGGCCTATCTGTCCAAGCCGATCTCGGTCGGCAAGTTCATCGAGACCATCCGTCATTTCCTCGGGGCCGCCTGATATGACCGCCCGCGTTCTTGTCGTCGACGATGTGCCGGCCAACGTGAAGCTGTTGGAAGTGCGGCTGTCGGCGGAATATTTCGACGTCACCACCGCGCAAAGCGGACCGGAGGCGCTGGCGCTTTGCGAGCGGGCCGAATGCGACATCGTGTTGCTCGATGTCATGATGCCGGACATGGACGGCTTCGAGGTCTGCCGCAAGCTGAAATCCAATCCGCTGACCCATCATATTCCGATCGTCATGGTGACGGCGCTCGATCAGCCGGCCGACCGCGTGCGCGGCCTGGATGCCGGCGCCGACGATTTCCTCACCAAGCCGGTCACCGACGTGGCGCTGATCTCGCGCGTGCGTTCGCTGGCGCGGCTCAAGATGGTGACCGACGAGCTGCGCCTGCGCGCGCTCACCTCCAAGGAAATCGGCATCGAAAGCCCGGAGCGGGAAGCGGTCGCGGAAACCGGCCGCCATGGCCGCATCCTGATCGTCGACGACCGGGCGAGTTCCTATGAGCGCATCGCTGCGACGCTGTCGGCCGAACACACGGTGGACGTGGAGAGCAATCCGAGCGAGGCGCTGTTTCATGCCGCCGAGGGCAATTACGAGCTGCTGATCGTTTCGCTCGGCTTGAAGGATTTCGACGGCCTGCGGCTCTGCAGCCAAGTGCGATCGCTCGATCGCACCCGCAATGTGCCGATCCTGGCGATTGCCGAAGCCGATAACAATACGCGTCTGGTGCGTGGGCTCGAGATCGGCGTCAACGACTATCTGCTGCGCCCGATCGACAAGAATGAGATGCTGGCGCGCGTGCGCACGCAGATCAAGAAGAAGCGCTACACCGAGCGACTGCGCGACAACGTGCAACTGTCGATCGAAATGGCGATCACCGACGCGCTCACCGGGCTATTCAACCGCCGCTACATGGAATCGCATCTGGCGACTTTGGTCGAGCAGGCCGCCGCGCGCGGTAAGCCGATCGCGGTGCTGGTGGTCGACATCGACTATTTCAAGGCGGTCAACGACAGTCATGGCCACGACGCCGGCGACGACGTGTTGCGCGAGTTCGCGCTGCGCATCCGCAAATCGATCCGCAACATCGATCTCGCTTGCCGTTATGGCGGCGAGGAGTTTGTCATCGTCATGCCGGAAACCGACATGGCGGTGGCGACCATGGTGGCCGAGCGGCTGCGCCGCCGCATCGCCACCGAGCCGTTCGCGATCCAGCAGGGCGCCCGCAATCTCGACGTGACGATCTCGATCGGCATCGCTGCGCGTGGGGACGC
>DAIMKK010000262.1:0-4600 GCA_036721745.1 Pseudolabrys sp.
CGAACATATGGTGGGCTTCCTCGGTCAGCATGAAGCGGCAGGTGCGCGAGAGCGGATCGAAGCCTGATTGCGCCAACGCCTCGAGCTGCATCTTGCCGTCGCGGTCGGTGAAGTATGTGAACATGAAGAACGAAAGCCAGTCCGGCGTCTTCTCGTTGAAGGCGCCCAGCATGCGCGGCGTGTCGGCATGGCCTGAGCGGCGCTGCAGCAGGGCTTCAGCCTCTTCGCGGCCGTCGGTGCCGAAATATTTCTGCAACAGATAGACCATGGCCCAGAGGTGGCGCCCCTCCTCCACGTTGACCTGGAACAAATTGCGCAGGTCGTAAAGTGAGGGCGCGGTCTTACCGAGATGGCGCTGCTGCTCGACCGAGGCCGGCTCGGTATCGCCTTGGATCACGATGAGGCGGCGCAGCATGGCGCGGTATTCGCCCGGCACCTCTTGCCAGGCGTCCTCGCCTTTGTGCATGCCGAACGGAATCTTGCGGCCTTCATGCTGCGGCGCCAGCAGCACGCCCCAGCGGTATTCCGGCATGCGCACGTAATCGAACTTAGCCCAGCCCTTCGGATCGACACTGATCGCCGTGCGCAGATAGACCAGCGATTCCTGGAAGCCTTCCGGCCCCATGTCATTCCACCAGTTGATGTAACCCGGGTGCCACTTCTCCAGCGCGCGTTTGACGCGCTCGTCCTGCCCGAGCCCGACATTGTTCGGAATCAATCCGTCGTAGTCGACTGCGGCGATGTTGATATTCATGGCTACACCCTTTCCTTATTGAAAGTCGGCGACACGCCGCTGCCGTAGAGTTTCAGCGCACCCTGCTCGCCGATCGCATTCGGCCGCTGGAAGATCCAGTTCTGCCAGGCGGTCAGCCGTCCGAAAATCTTGGTTTCCATGGTCTCGGGGCCGGCGAAGCGCAAATTGGCTTCCATGCCGGTCATGGCGTCGGGCGAGAAGCTTGTGCGCTCCTCCAGCATGACGCGCAGTTCGTCGTCCCAGTCGAAATTTTCGTAGGCCATAGTGACAAGGCCGAATTCGGCGGCTTCCTCGCCTTCGATTGGCTGTCCAATTTTGCCCTTGAGCGTGTCGAGCGTCTGCGGTTCGCCAAGGAAGCGCGTTTGCAGGCGCGTCAGCCCGTTGCCCATCGGGTAAAGGCCGAAATTGGCTTGCCCGAGCGTAATCGTCGCGGCTTTTCTGTTATCGCCTTCACGCGTTCCGAGCAGCATCAGCGAGCGGTCGGCGGCGAAGGCGAGTTCGGCCAGCGTGCCGGCGAAACAGGAGCCCGGCTCGATCAGCGCGATCATGCTGCGCGGTGTCACGTCCAGGCGCTTGAGCACGCGTTTGAGGTAATGGCGGATCTCGCGCATCAGCCAGTCGCCATTGGCCTTGCCGAGGAAATCGTCGTGATCGAGGACACCTTGCGCATTGCCATCAGTGCGTAACAGCAGGACGCCAATGGTCTGCTCGTTAGCGCGCAGATGCAGGATGGCGTCTTCCAGTTCGCGCGCCACGGTGAGCGGCCAGAATTTGTCGCCGAGCGCGTGCGCCGCTTTCACCGACGCCGGAACGCTTTCCGAGGGTCCGCGCACGGTGACGGTGGCGAGACCGCGCGCGCGGTCGATCTCGACATCGACATGGGAATAGGCCACCCGGTCGGCTTCAATCTTGCGGCCAAGCGGTGTCAACGCAATGCCCTTGGCGTTTGCGGGCCGATCGGAGCGCGCGGCGATCTCTTGCGCGCGGGCGGCCACCGTATCTTTCCACTTCGAATTGGGCACCACTTCGTCGACCAGCCGCCATTCCACCGCCTTGCTACCGCGGATGCCCTCCTCGATCGAGCAGAACACATCGGCGCGGTCGCGCCGGACTTTGCGTTTGTCGGTAACGCGGGTGAGCCCCCCGGTACCCGGCAGCACAGCGAGCAGCGGCGTCTCCGGCAGCGCCACCGCCGAGCGGCGGTCGTCCACCAACATGATGTGATCGGCGGCAAGCGCCAGTTCGTAGCCACCGCCAGCGGCATTGCCGTTGATGGCGCAGACGTAGGTCTGCTTGGAATTCTCGGATGCGTCCTCGATGGCGAGCCGCGTCTCGTTGGTGAATTTGCAGAAGTTCACCTTCTGCGCATGCGTCGACTTGCCCAGCATGCGAATATTGGCGCCGGCGCAGAACACGTTGTCCTTGCCGGACTTGATGACGACCGCGCGGACTTCCGGATGCTCGAAGCGCAGCCGCTGCACCGCGTCGTTGAGCTCGATGTCGACGCCGAGGTCGTAGGAGTTGAGCTTGAGCTCATAACCGTCGAATAGTCCGCCGGCCTGATCGACATCCATGATCAAATAGGCGACCTCGCCGTCGTACTCGATGCGCCAGTGGCGGTAGCGCGCGGGCTCGGTCTGGAAATCGATGGTTTGCATGATCAAACGGGCGCCGGATTGAAGCCGTCCGACGGCCTTCTCCCTGTATGCATTATTTTGCATATTAATAGCACTCCGACGAGCCTCATACAATGGGTTCAATAAAGCTCAACAAATAACCCCTATTGCTTTGCATTATAATGCATGTTAGTCGATAGGGATGAAACCCACGCGCGCCAAAGCGGCCCCCAGCCGCGCCAGCGACTCCTATTTGCACCGGCTCGGCGAGCGCGTGCGCACGCTGCGCCATCAGCGCGGCATCACGCGCAAGGCCTTGGCGCAACATGCAAAAGTCTCGGAAAGATATTTGGCCCAACTTGAGGCGGGGCTGGGCAATTGCTCGATCGTGTTGCTGCGGCGGATCGCGCGCGCCATCGGTCTCCCCGTGACCCAGCTTGTACATGACGGCGCCGAACCGCCGCTCGAACTGGTGCTGCTGACGCAATTTCTCGAGCGGCTGCCGCCGGACATGCTCGTAGAAGCCCGCAAGCTCGTGACCGAGCATTTCTCCTCGCCCTCCGAGGATCGCCGGCGTGTCGCGCTGATCGGACTGCGCGGCGGCGGCAAGTCCACGCTCGGCCGCCTGCTGGCGGAGCGCCTCGACGTGCCCTTCATCGAACTCGACCGCGAGATCGAGCGGCGCAGCGGCGCCAACTTGAGCGAAATCTTCGACATGTTCGGCCAGGAGACCTTCCGCCGCGCCGAGCGCGAGGCGCTCGACGACGTGTTGCGCCGGCACCCCCATTTCGTCATCGCCACCAGCGGCAGCATCGTCACCGAACCGGGCACGCTTGAATTGTTGCTGGCCTCGTGCTTCACGGTCTGGGTCCGCGCCGAGCCGGAGGAGCACATGAAGCGGGTGATGGCGCAAGGCGACATGCGGCCGATGGCCAACAACGCCCGCGCCATGGAGGACCTGGTATCCATTCTCAAGAGCCGCGAACCGCTTTACGCCAAGGCGGAAGCCGTGCTCGCCACCACCGACAAGACGCCCGAACAGAATTTGGCGGAATTGCTGCGCCTCATCGCCGTTCCGCCAGCTCACATCGCGCGCAGATCGGCGTGATTATCCGAAACGCGAAGTAAGGAGCCGGCCGACGCCGGGACGAAACGAATGAGCGAAACGATCAAGACCGACGTTCTGATCATCGGCGCGGGGCCGGTCGGCCTGTTCGCGGTATTCGAGCTCGGGCTGCTCGACATCAAGGCGCACCTGGTCGATATCCTCGACAAGGTCGGCGGGCAATGCGCCGAGCTTTATCCGGAAAAGCCGATCTACGACATTCCCGGCATCCCCTACATCACCGGCCACGGCCTGACCGACGCCTTGATGGAGCAGATCAAGCCGTTCAAGCCCGCCTTCCATCTCGGCGAGATGGTGACGACGCTGGAGAATGTTGGCGACCCGCTATTCCTGGTGACCACCGACCGCGGCAAGGTCTTCGAGACCAAGGCGGTGGTAATTGCCGCCGGCGGCGGCTCGTTCCAGCCCAAACGCCCGCCGATCCCGGGCATCGAGCCCTATGAGGGCAAGTCGGTACATTATGCCGTGCGCAAGATGGACGCCTTCCGCGACAAGCAGTTGGTGATCGTCGGTGGCGGCGACTCGGCGCTCGACTGGACGCTCAATTTGCAGCCGATCGTCAAGCGGCTGACGCTGGTACACCGGCGCGACGAATTCCGCGGCGCGCCCGACAGCGTCAACAAGATGCGCGCGCTGGTCGCCGCAGGCAGCATGGACCTCAAGATCGGCCAAGTCTCGGAGCTGGAAGGCGCCGACGGCCAGCTCGCGGCCGCGTCGATCAAAGGCAAGGACACGGTCGAACGCATCGAATGCGATACCATGCTGCCGTTCTTCGGGCTGACTATGAAGCTCGGCCCGGTCGCGGATTGGGGGCTGGCACTGCAGGACGAATTGATCCCGGTCAGCACAGCCACGTTCGAAACCAGCATGCCGGGCCTATTCGCCATCGGCGATATCAACACCTATCCGGGCAAGCTCAAGCTTATCCTGTCGGGCTTCCACGAAGCGGCGCTGATGGCGCAGAAGGCGCACCACTACGTGCATCCGGAAAAAAGGCTAGTGTTCCAATACACCACGTCATCGACCAGCCTGCAGAAGAAGCTCGGCGTCGCGTAACCCTTCATGCCGAAGATCACCTACATCGAACACGACGGCGCCGTGCAC
>DAIMKK010000263.1:0-4594 GCA_036721745.1 Pseudolabrys sp.
CAGTTATCTGGAGCGGCTGCCGGCCGAGCCGGGCCTGCGCCGCGACATCGACGAAAACGGCGATCTGCTGCTACGCTGCATGGGCAAGGTCGAGGTCGAGCGCATACCGTTGTTGCCGCGGTTGGCGAAGCCGGCCTGGTACGATCCGGCGGCGAAGGGGCCGCGGGCGTGAAGCTCTTGCGCACCATACGGCTCGATCCTTCCGATACCTTCGTGTTCGAGAAGGCGGCCGAACCGGGGGAATGGGCGGTGTCCGGCACGTTTGAATTCTGGAACACGGACGCGGCCGCGCTCGCAGGCAAGGCGCGCTCGGCGTTTCGCGGCGGATTCCTCGGCGTGGATTCGTTAGGCCGCTCGACTTTGGTGCAGATCGTGGAGGCAAGCGAAGCCGACCGCGCGAAACTGGTCGACCTATTGGCGCGGCGCCTCGTCGCGCATTTCGGCGCGCCTGACATGGCGGCCGCGGGCGCCGCGGCGGAAGAAGAAGTCGCGTTCGCCGAGTCGCTGTGCAGCCAGCCGCAGGATACGCTGGTGGCCGTGCATCGCGTGTTCGAGGAGGGCGCCGTGCGCGAAACCTTCCGTACGCTGCGCCCGCGTACCGGGCAAAAGCCGGCGCGGGCGTTCTCCTTCCTCGACGTCGAGGGCGACGACGAACAACTGAGCGACGCCGTCGACCTGGTCGGAATGGCTGAGCGAGAACGTAAATGAACGATTTCTGGATTTCCTGCGGCCATCATTTGCTCGACCGCGACGAGGGCGGCGGGCTAAAGGTGACTGACGAATTTCTGAAAGTGTATTTGGCGCGGCCGGAGCTGATCCCGCCGCCGGAGGCCTGCGCGGTCGAGCGCACGCTGCACGGTGCGCTGCTAGCCGATCCGCGCATGTCGGTGGCGGCATCCGATATCGCGGCGATCGCCGATACCGACGCGCGCGAGAACTGGCAGATGCTGATCGCCTTCCGCGACCATTTGCTGCGCCATAAGACGCTGGAAGCGGCTTACGCCGATCTGGTGCGGCGCGGTCTCGGCCATACGCCGCCATTGTTCGTCAATCAACTGGTGCACGTGATTCTGCGCAACGCGCTCGACGGCGTGACCGACGCGCGCGTGGTCCGCGCCGCCGAACTGTTCTTCCGCACCCAGCGCGTGACCTTGCATGACAACGCGCTGCTGGCGGCCGATGAGGAGACCATTGGCGGCGTCAACACCTCGCCGGTGACGCCGCTGGTCTCGATGCTCGGCATTCCGGCCGAAGCCGCAATCGACATCATCAACGACGACAACGCCGAAACTTATTGGGAACGCAGCGACCAGTTCGACATGGCGCTCGACCTGACCGGCGGGCGCGCCGGGCTCGCTGCGCTGGCCGAGGCGATGCGGCGCTGGATTGTGCATGTGCTCGGCGTCGAGGTGACGATCGAGCCACTCAAAGAGCTGCGCGACGCGCCGCTCAGCTGGTATGTCGGGCTCGATGCCGATGCCACCAGGATTGGCGACCGGCTGTGGAACGGTGAGGACCTCGACGAGACCGCCATGGCGGGTGTGATCGGGCTGTTCGCGCTCACCTTCCGCGATCCGTCGATCATGTTGGACAAGGTCAAGGGTGAGCCGGTCTACCTGATCCTCGCCATGACGCCGGATAAGACTATCCGCATGAAACCGCAGAACCTGGTCACCGGCCTGCCGATCCGGCATCTGGAGGCGGTCAGTTGAATATCGCATACCCGCTGCAAACCATCGCGGTCGGCGTCGTGGTCGAGCGCAGCAGAAGCGATAGCCCATGGGTCGATTTTCTCTGGCGGCCGCTCAGCGTTCTTACCGGCGCGCCGGCGACGGCGCCCTGGACCAAGTTGTCCGACGACGGCGAGCGCGCGACATTTTTTGCTGGCGCCGCCACAATTGAACTGCATCGGACGGAAGCAGCCAATTATCGCGACAACCTGTTGAACGGTGAGCCGTTGCTGTGGGTGGTGCTGCGGCCGAGCGAGGCCGAAATGCCCTATAGTTTGTTGACGGTGACGGCCGATCCGGCCGAGGGCGAGGCCATGACCGAAGCCGGCAACGACCTGGTCGAGACCGTGCCGATGCCGAAGGCGGTCCAGAACGCGGTTGCGGATTTCGTCGGCGAGCACCATGTCGAGCGGGCGTTCTCCAAACGAAAGCGCGATCGCGCCGATCCGGAATCGCTCGGGCGGCGCCCGTTGCGCGATGACGAGCAGACATGAGCGAGCCGGAAAAATTTCTTGACCGGTGGTCGCGGCGCAAACGCGAAGCGGCGGACGAGCCCGCGCCGGTCGCGGCGAAGGACGCCGCCAAGGCTCCACTGCCGCCGGACGGCGAGGCAAAGGAGGCGGCCGCGGAGGCTCCATTCGATTCCGCCAGCCTGCCGCCGATCGAATCGATCAGCGCCAATTCCGACATTCGCGCGTTTTTGCAGCCTGGCGTTCCGCCAGATCTCTCGCGTGCGGCCCTCCGCCGTGCTTGGTCGGCCGATCCGGCGATTCGCGATTTCATTGGCCTGGTGGAGAACGGGTGGGACTTCAACGATCCCAACGGCATTCCCGGCTTTGGCCCTATTGCGGCGGGCGATGTCGCCCAACTGCTGGCGCGAGTGATCGGCGCGCCGCCGCCGGCGGAAACCGACGCGCCGCAGCAAATCGCCCAAGCATCAGGCGATCCCAAACAAAATCTACCGCAACCAGTTGATTCCGAACCGGCGGAACAGTTGCCGCAAGATCATCCGGTGCCAAATCAAGACCTCGCAGCGCTGGAAAAAGATTCCGTGCAGCGCAGCGAAGATGATGTTGCAGTGCAAGATAATCCTGACGATCGGGAAAACTTCCTACCGCCTCGCCAACGTGGGCACGGCGGCGCGCTCCCGAAATAATGATCCGGCTTATAGCCTCTGGCTATTGACCCTGTGTTCCATGCGGCGATAGCTTTTAATAATCGTTCTGAAGTGGCTCATTGCGCGCGGTTCGAGCCAAAAAAACGATAACGAACCGGCGAGGGGAAACAAAACCGGCATGTCTGATCGGGGACTCCAGGAAGCGATTCGCGCAGCCGGTGGCGTCACGGAGCTTGCGCGCCGCATCGGGATTTCCCAGTCGTCGGTGTCGAACTGGTCGCGCGTCCCCGCCGAGCGGGTGCTGACGGTCGAGGCGTTGACCGGTGTCGCGCGCGCGATCCTGCGGCCCGATCTTTACAACGAGAACAACAAAATGACCGGCGTCGATGAGGTCGATCTTGCCCGCGCGCAGGAATACGCGTTGCTGGCGGCGTTGCTGACACGCACGCCCGACGCGGCATTTCTGCAGCGGCTGGCCACGCTGCGCGGCGATCCGACGCCGCTCGGCGTCGCGCATGTGGCCCTCGCGGACGCGGCGGGCAGTGCCGACGCGAACAAAGTCGAGCGCGAATTTTTCAATCTATTCATTGGCGTCGGCCGTGGCGAGCTGATGCCGTACGGCTCCTACTATATCGCCGGGTTCCTGCACGAGCGCCCGCTGGCGCGCCTGCGCGAGGATCTGGCCGCGCTCGGCATCGAAGAACGGGCCGAGGGAAAATACGAATCGGAAGATCACGCGCCTATTCTGTGCGAGATCATGTCCGGCATAGCCGGCGGACAATTCCAGGTGCCTGCGGGCGCCGGCAGCCAACTATTCAAAAAGCATCTGGCGCCCTGGATCGGCCGCTTCTTCGCCGACCTGGAACGCGCCGAGGCCGCGGACTTCTACCGGCGTGTCGGTACGCTCGGCCGGGTCTTCATCGAAATCGAATCGGAGGCTTTCGCGCTGTCTGAATGAGCGCGCAAGCAATGCAACTTTACGTCTTCAAGGAGAACTGGCGATGAAAACAAAACCTGAAGCCAACCTGGCACGCCGTAACTTTTTGCGCGCGCTCGGCGCCGGCGCCGGTGTTGCGGTAGCCCCCGCCGCCCTTGTGACCGAAGCGAAAGCGGATTCGGAAAGCGACAATGACAAGCGAAAGGCCCGCTACAAGGCCGACTCCGCCGAGGTAAAGACCTTTTACAGCGTCAACCGTTATCCGAGCTGAGGGAGGCACCCGTGCTGATCAAAAGAACAGAACGCCAGGCGCGCCAAGGGTCGCTCGCCGCCCTCGCCAGCCAGAACCAAAACGGGGTCGACCGCCGCAGCTTCTTGCGCCGGTCAGGTCTTGCCGCCGGCGGTCTCGCCACTCTCGGCGCATTGCCGCTCGCCAGCGTGCGAAAGGCAGAGGCCGGTCCGCCGGCCGCCAAGGGCGCCGCGGTCACCATCCGCAAGAGCATCTGCACGCATTGTTCGGTCGGCTGCACGGTTACCGCCGAGGTGTCGAACGGCATCTGGATCGGCCAGGAGCCGAGCTGGGAATCGCCGATCAATCGCGGTTCGCACTGCGCCAAGGGCGCCTCGGTGCGCGAACTGGTCATGGGCGAGCGCCGCCTAAAATATCCAATGAAGCTCGCGAACGGCCAGTGGACCCGTATCAAGTGGGATCAGGCCATCAATGAGATAGGAGACAAGCTAACGGAGATCCGCCAGAAGTCCGGTGGTGACTCGGTCTATTGGCTCGGCTCGGCCAAGATGACCAATGAG
>DAIMKK010000264.1:0-4593 GCA_036721745.1 Pseudolabrys sp.
AGCAAGCAGCTTCACTTTCGGCGCCACGCCGACGAGCTTGCTATGCGCGGCGATCGCGCCGGCCATGCCGGTGCCGTGCATATGGGACGGTGCCGGCGTACCGAGCGCGTCAAACTCGTCGGCGATCACGCCGGCAAGATCGGGATGGCTGCCGTCGATCTTGGAATCGATCACCGCAACCAGCACATCATCGCCATTGGTGATCTTGTGCGCTTCCAGCAAATGCAGCTTGGGAACGACGTATTGCGCGGCGGCGTCGGGCTGCGCCGGCGGCTGCGACTGCCCGAACTTATAGAGGAAATTCGCCTGCGCCGCCGCTATACGGCTAAAGGGTGAGAGACCACGCAGGGTCGTGCGCACGGAGTTCGTGCCGTCGATGCGCCATCGCTGCAAGGTGCGGCCGGTGAGCGCGAAGGTCTGCGTCTCTAGCAGCGTCAATTGCAGACGGCGTGCGACCACATTGAGGTATTGCGCGGACGTATCGCGCTCGACTTCAAATAACACCTCGTTGGGCACGAAGCTTGTGATGCCAAGCGGTGGAATATCGATGTGGCGCCCGCGCGCTTGCCACGGACCGCGCGGCGGCGGATTTTGCGCCGGTAGGTTTGTGGTGACGACCGGATCCGGGAACAGGATGGGGCCCAGCACCCATCCGACCGGCCCGAGGAAACATGACAAGGCCATACGGTCGACTTCGGTGACGGTCAAATCGCGACCGAGCACGATAGTGCCGATCATCGGCGACACCGCCGCGCAAGCGAACGAACCGATGCCGTACCACGCGAGCGGAGTCAGTGTGACGTGTGTCATAACCGGTGGATTATTGGGCGTTACGACCGGGGGCGGCACCACGACCACCACCGGCGGGGGTACCACCACCGGCGGAGGCACCACGACAATCACCGGCGGAGGAACCAAGACCGGTGGCGGCGCCACAGTCTGCCCCCATGCGGCGTTCTCGGCGCCAATAGCCGTCGCGACGCGTCGCATTGTCGATTCCTCAACCACCCGGACAAACCAGCCGCAGTATTCTACACATGGCTTGGTGTGGCGCCACGGGCGTAAGGTTCAATCGCGGGTGAATCCTGAGGATGTCGTTACGCCGTCGGCGCCTTATTCGGCGCGCGCTACCCCAGCGTCGATGAGTTTGCGGCATTCGGCGAGTTCATGCAGCACGGCGTGCAACTTGCGCAAATCGTCGCGCGCCAGCCGGCCTGCCGACGTCGGGGGAACTGCGTGAGCCAGCGGCGTTGCGGGCTGCGGTTCGATTGCCGGGGGCGCCGGCTCCGCCGCGCCAAGATCGGCACCGTGGATCGCGCGATCGGTGGGTTCGATGCGGGGCACCGGCGCGCTCCTGAGTGACGGTTCGCGGCGCGCCTCGACGTCGTCCTGGCGATCGCCGAGATCGCGGCCAATCAGCGAAGTAATCCGACTGCGCAGGCCGCGATCTTCTTCAAGGGGCTCGACCTCCGCCGCACCGGCCTCCTCGGCCAGATCCTCGTCCTCGCTGGCGCCATGCGGCGGCTGCGGCGCGCCTTCTTGCCAAACGACAGCCACGAATTTCACGCCCCGCTCGCGCAAGATGCGTTGCACGCCGCGGATGGTGTAGCCCTCGCCATACAAGAGATGACGAATGCCGCGCAAAAGGTTGACGTCGTCGGGGCGATAATAGCGCCGGCCGCCGCCGCGCTTCATCGGCTTGATGTCGTGGAAACGGCTTTCCCAGAAGCGCAGCACGTGCTGCGGCAGATCGAGCTCTTCCGCTACTTCACTAATGCTGCGAAATGCGCCCGGCGCCTTGTGATCCAAAGCGGGCCCCTTTCGATGCTGAATTGAACGCGGTTACTGAAACGAACTCGGGTCGTCAGCTCGGGTCGGCGTGACCGTTGATGCGATGCTTGAGGATCGCCGAGGGCTTGAACACCATCACCCGGCGCGGCGAGATCGGCACTTCCTTGCCGGTCTTGGGATTGCGCCCGATGCGCTGGCCCTTTTTGCGCACCACGAACGAGCCGAACGAGGAAAGCTTCACGGTTTCGCCACGCTCCAGGCAGTCGGTGATCTCCTTGAGCACCAACTCCACGAGCGCTGCGGATTCCGTCCGTGAAAGGCCCACTTTTTGGTAGACCGCTTCGCAGAGGTCCGCCCGCGTCACTGTTTTACCGGTCATCGCCCGCCCTGCCCCTGGCGAAGATATCCTGCTGAATTATCGACGATATTAGCATCGCCCCCAGGGGTCAACGGGGCGATTCAAATTATGAAGGGGTATCCGGCTGGGCCAAATGGTCGCCCCCGGCCATGACGCGCGAGCAATCTTCACACCCGGCAACCAGGTCGGTCGACCTGGCTCGCCGAAAATACACCCCGCCGCGCGCTCACCAGCGCAGCAGCGCCGAGCCCCAGGTGAAACCGCCTCCCATCGCCTCCAGCAGGATGAGATTGCCGCGCTTGATGCGCCGGTCGGCGACCGCATCGGCCAGCGCCAGCGGGATCGAGGCCGCCGAGGTATTGCCGTGGCGGTCCACGGTGACCACCACCTTGTCCGGCGCGATTCCGAGCTTATGGGCCGAGCCGTCAATGATCCGTTTGTTGGCCTGGTGCGGCACGAACCAGTCGATATCGGCCGCGCTGGTGCCGGTGGCTTTGAAGGCGTCGTAGATCACGTCGGTGATCATCGCGATCGCATGCTTGAACACTTCGCGGCCTTCCATGCGCAGGTGGCCGACGGTCTGGGTCGAGGATGGGCCGCCGTCCACATAGAGCTTGGCTTTATGCCGGCCGTCCGAGCGCAGGTGGGCGGTCAGCACGCCGCGGTCGGCCGACGTGCCGGCTTGCGGCTGCAGTTCCAGCACCAGGGCGCCGGCGCCGTCGCCGAACAGCACGCAGGTGGTGCGATCGTTCCAGTCCAAGATGCGCGAGAAGGTCTCCGCCCCGATCACCAGCGCGCGCTTGAAGGCGCCGCTTTTGAGCATCGAGTCGACGATCGACAGCGCATAGACGAAGCCCGAGCAGACCGCCTGCAGATCGAAGGCGGCGCCGCGGGTGATGCCGAGCCCGGCCTGCACCGACACCGCGGTGGCGGGAAAAGTCTGGTCCGGCGTCGAGGTGGCGAGCACGATCAGGTCGATCGAATCCGCCTCGACATGGGCATTGGCGAGCGCGGCGCGCGCGGCATGGAGTGCGAGGTCGGAGGTCATCTCGCCGGCGGCCGCGATATGGCGTTCGCGGATACCGGTACGCTGCACGATCCATTCGTCGGTCGTTTCCACCGACTTTGCCAGCTCATCGTTGCTGAGAATACGCGCCGGCAGATAGCCGCCGCACCCAAGCACAACCGAACGCATTACGGTCACGAGATTGCTCCGCTCGCCACGCGCGCCGTCGCGCTTGCTTGTAGGTCGCGCGCCATCGACTCGCCGATCTTGGCGAGCAATTCGTAGCGGAACATGTCGTACCCCATGTCGATGGCGGAGGCGAAGCCCTCGGCATCGGCGCCGCCATGGCTCTTGATCACGATACCGTTGAGGCCGAGAAACACCCCGCCATTGGATTTGCGCGGGTCCATCTTGTCGCGCAGCGTGCGGAAGGCCTGGCGCGTCAGCAGATAACCGAGGCGCGCGGCCCAAGTCCTATTCATCGCGGCTTTGAGATATTGCGCGAACTGGCGGGCAGTGCCTTCGGCGGTCTTCAGCGCGATATTTCCGGCAAAGCCTTCGGTCACCACCACATCGACCAAACCCTTGCCGATGTCGTCACCCTCGACGAAGCCGACATAATCGAAATGCGGGAAATGGCCCTCGCGAAGTAGGCGTCCGGCCTCGCGCACCTGCTCGAGACCTTTGACCTCCTCGACCCCGATATTGAGCAGGCCGACGGTCGGCCGCTCGATGTCGAACAGGACGCGCGCCATGGCGCTGCCCATGGCGGCAAGATTAATCAGGTGCTGCTCGTCGGCACCGATCGAGGCTCCGACGTCGAGCACCACCGACTCGCCCTTGAGCGTCGGCCAAAGCCCGGCGAGTGCCGGCCGCTCGATACCCTCGATCATCTTGAGATTGAAGCGCGACATCGCCATCAAGGCGCCGGTATTGCCGGCCGAGAGCACGACATCGGCCTCGCCCTTCTTCACCGCGTCGATCGCCAGCCACATCGACGACTTCCAGCGGCCGCGCTTGAGCGCCTGGCTCGGCTTGTCGTCCATGCGGATCGACACGTCGGTATGCTCCAATTTCGACTTGGCCTTGAGCCGCGGCAGGCGGTCGAGCAGAGGCTCCACCACAGCGCGGTCGCCGTAGAGCAGGAACTCGATATCGGGATGGCGGGTGAGCGAAATATCGGCACCCGGCAAGACGACCGAGGCACCATGGTCGCCGCCCATAGCGTCAAGCGCGATGCGAGCCTTGTCAGGCATGGATCGACTTGGGCGGCGCTGGCTTGCGCGCCGGCAACTCAGCCAAATGGGTTCGTGGCACGGAGGCGACCATAACCGCTCGGTCGCGGCAGACAAGGCGGTTCTGGCATCGTTCTATAACCTGTCCCCCGCTCACGATTTGCCGCCGCCGAGGTTTTTTTTCAGCGATTCCAGCGCGGCAA
>DAIMKK010000265.1:0-4574 GCA_036721745.1 Pseudolabrys sp.
AGACAATGCCGGTCTTACGGTTGGAATTCTCCTTAAGCCCGATCACCTGCGACACCGAATTGAGCGTATCGCCGGGATAGACGGCTTTGAGGAAGCGGCAATCGGCGTAACCGAGATTGGCCACGGCATTGAGCGAGATGTCCGGCACGGTCTTGCCGAACACCACATGGAAGACCAGCAAATCGTCGAGCGGTGAGTGCGGATAACCGATCTTGGCGGCGAAGGCGTCGGACGACTGCACGGCAAAGCGCGGCCCGAACAGGCCGTTGTAAAGCGCCACATCGCCGAGGGTCACCGTGCGCGGGGTGGCGTGGCGGATTTCCTGGCCGAGGCGGAAGTCCTCAAAAAAATTGCCTGGATTGGTCTTGACGGTGGGCGATTGGCTCAACGTTGCGGCTCCTTCTTCCGACGCGGCCCGGCTTGACCATTCTCACAAAACCGTGAGCCAAACGCTAGCTTGCGGCAACGGGAAACTGATGAGGATGTGTTCAAGCCCCGTGTTAGCGGATGAATGCCCAAGTTCATTCCTCAAGAGGACACGAAATGAAAAAGAGCATTCTACTGTCGGCGCTGATCGCGGCTGGTTTGGCCATGACCTCGCTGGCGACGGCAGCTTTCGCCGACGACATGAAGAAGGACACCATGTCCAAGGACACCATGTCGAAGGACTCGATGAAAAAGGACGATGGCATGTCGAAAGACGGCATGTCGAAGGATTCGATGAAGAAAGACGATATGAAGAAGGACGACGCAATGGACAAGGACGATAGGGCCAAGAGGAGATAACCCGGCTCGCGGCCGGGCTCGTGCATCCTCGGGCCCGGACGCGCCGTATACTCCTTCGGGCTTAGACTGGTTAGGATGCCAAAGCAGGTTTGCGATGACCGCCGACACCATGACAACCATGCCCGCCGACGCGACCATTCACCCCGGCTGGGTGCGCGTTTGCCACTGGATCAATGCTCTGGCGATCCTGGTCATGATTGGTTCCGGCTGGCAGATCTACGACGCCTCGCCGCTGTTTCATTCTTTGGAATTTTCCAAGCACATCGCGCTCGGCAACTGGCTCGCCGGCGCGCTGCTCTGGCATTTCGCTGCCATGTGGTTGCTGGTGATCAACGGCATCGTCTATGTCACGCTCGGGCTCGCCACCGGCCGCTTCCGGCGCAAGCTGTTGCCGATCCATCCGTCCGACGTCATCGCCGATGTCAAGGCTGCGCTCACCTTCAAGCTCTCGCATGATGACCTTTCGCACTACAACGCGGTGCAGAAGGTGCTCTACGCCGGCGTGATCATCACCGGCATCCTGATCGTGCTGTCGGGCCTCTCGATCTGGAAACCGGTGCAGTTGCAGGAATTGACCGCGCTGTTCGGCGGCTACGATTTTGCCCGCTACGTGCATTTCGTCGCAATGAGCGTGATCGTCGGATTCCTCGGCGTGCATGTGGCGCTGGCAATGCTGGTGCCGAAGAGCCTGCGCACCATGATTACAGGGAATTAGCGATGCGCCAGAGCAAGATTATTCCCGGCGTCGATCCCAAGCTGCTGATCAAGGACGCCGCCAAATTGATGCCCGATCCGGCGCGGCGCGGTTTTCTGCGCGGCGCGGCGAGCCTGGGCGCACTCGCCTTCCTCACCGGCTGCGACATCATCGACGGCGACACCGCGGAAGGCGTGCTGCGCAAGATTTCCTCGTTCAACGACGGTGCGCAGGCCGCGCTATTCAGCCGCACGAAACTCGCGCCAACCTTCGCAGAAAGCGACATCAAGCGGCCGTTCCCCTTCAACGCCTACTACGACGAGGACGAGGCGCCGGAAGTGGACGGCAACGCCTACAAACTGGAAATCGCCGGTCTTGTCGACAACAAGAAGCCATGGACGCTCGCCGAGCTGCACGCGCTGCCCGAGGTCTCGCAGATCACCCGCCATGTCTGCGTGGAAGGCTGGAGCGCCATCGGTTCCTGGCAGGGCGCTGTGTTGTCCGACTTCCTTAAGCGCATCGGTGCCGATACAAGCGCTAAATATATCTGGTTCAAATGCGCCGAGGGCTACACCAACACCATCGACATGCCGACGGCGCTGCATCCGCAAACGCAGATGTCATTCAAGTTCGACCATAAGATCTTGTCGCGCGCCTACGGCTTCCCGATGAAGATCCGCATCCCCACCAAGCTCGGCTTCAAAAACCCGAAATATGTGCTGGCGATGGAGGTGACCAACACCGACCACGGCGGCTACTGGGAAAACCAGGGCTACAACTGGTTCTCGGGTCTATAGCGTCACTTCATCTGGCTCGCGCTGACGAACGGCGTCGCGGTGGCCGGCCCGTCGCCGACAATCAATAGCACAGCGTCGACATCCTTGGCGCCGTCCCAGTGCACCTGCTTGCCGTAGTGGGTGACGAACGAGCCGGCCGGCATCGGCACGCTGGCATTGGCGGGGTCCCAATTCGGCCCGGTGCCGACCCACCAGGTTCCCGATATCACCGTGATGAAGCGGTCGTGCGGATGGAAGTGTGGTTTGCTGAAATGATTGCCCGCCGCCCATTTGAGGAGCACGCCGTACAAACCCGGCTTGGTGGGGTCGCCGAACAGCACCGTCTGCTGATTGCCGGCCGGAGTGACGGGCCCCCATTTGATCTGGTCTGGCAGCTTGTAAACGACCGCCTTCGGATCGAGTTCGACGGCATGAGACATGGTCGGCGCCAGCGCCACCGCGAGCACCGCCGCGCCCAGCAATTTCGCCACAGTATGGATCATCATCGTCTCCCTGCTTCCCGGCTTTTTGAGCGCCTGGGTTAGTCTCAGTCTCGCGATTTCTCGGCCATGCGTCCAGCCCCGCCGCGCCTTGCCAAGCGCGGCGCGGGCCTTTAGCACTCCGCGCGAACCAGTAATGACGAGGCGTACCCAATGGCGACTCACAATCTCCTTCTGCTCCCCGGCGACGGCATCGGCCCCGAAGTGATGGCGCAAGTGAAGCGCGTCATCGACTTCTTCAATAAAAAAGGTCCCGACAAGTTCACCACAGAGGAGGCGTTGGTCGGCGGCTGCTGCTTCGACGCCCACGGGGTCGCCGTTACCGACGCCAGCATGGAAAAGGCGAAAGCCGCCGACGCCGTGATTTTCGGCGCGGTCGGCGGGCCGAAATGGGACAAGGTGCCCTACGAGGCGCGGCCGGAAGCGGGTTTGTTGCGCCTGCGCAAGGATCTCGCGCTCTACGCCAATCTGCGCCCGGCGGTGACCTATCCGGCGCTCGCCGATGCGTCCTCGCTCAAGCGCGAGTTGGTCGAGGGTCTCGACATCATGATCCTGCGTGAGCTGACCGGCGGCGTTTATTTCGGCGAGCCAAAGACCCTTACCGATCTCGGCAACGGCCAGAAGCGCGCTATCGATACCCAGGTCTACGATACCTACGAGATCGAGCGTATCGGGCGCGTCGCCTTCGAGCTGGCGCGCAAGCGGCGCAACAAGGTCACCTCGATGGAAAAGCGCAACGTCATGATATCGGGCGTACTCTGGAACGAGGTGATGACGGCGCTGCACGCGCGCGAATACAAGGACGTCCAGCTTGAGCACATGCTGGCCGATGCCGGCGGCATGCAGCTGGTGCGCAATCCGAAGCAGTTCGACGTGATCGTCACCGACAATTTGTTCGGCGACATGCTGTCCGACGTCGCCTCGATGCTCACCGGCTCGCTCGGCATGCTGGCCTCAGCCTCACTCGGCGAGGTCGACCCCAAGACCAAGAAGCGCAAGGCGCTCTACGAGCCGGTGCACGGCTCGGCGCCCGACATCGCAGGCCGAGGCATCGCCAACCCGATCGCGATGATCGCCTCGTTCGGCATGGCGTTGCGTTATTCGTTCGATATGGGCAAGCAGGCCGATATGATCGACCAGGCGATCGCCGCCACTTTGGCCAAGGGCCTACGCACCGCCGACATCAAATCGGAGGGCTCAACCGTCGTCTCAACGTCGGAGATGGGCTCGGCGATCTTGGAAGAGCTGGAGGCACTCGCTCAAAAATAAGAAACGCGGCCAATCGACCGCGTTTTTGTTTCGGGGCCTGCAGCTGAGCCTAGTACTGCACGAAGGGATTATTCTTGCCCGGCAGCGTCCACAAGTTCGGCAGCGGCGACTGGTGGGTGCCGAACGGCGTGTTGTCGAGCACGCTGTTGGCGTGTTGATTGGGGAATTGCGCATAGCTGTTGCCGGTGTTCTCGCCCGGGAATGTTTCGGTGCCGGGATCGAGATAGGACCGCTTTTGGATGATGACGCGGGTGCGGCTGCGGCCGTCTTCGTCACGGCTGACAAACACCGTATGCCCGGTGCCGGTGACCACGCGCTTTTTCTTAGTTGCCGCATCGGCCGGGGCAGCCAGTAGGGCCAAGGCCGCGGTAACGGCAAAAGCGGTGGCAAAAATCTTCAAGCGCATGGGGTCCTCGCCGGGGCTCTATGTTGCAACGCAGTCTAGCGGGCTTCCGTTCGCAGCAATAGAGCGAATCGTAGGTAATTGTTACGCGGAATCTGGAGGGTTCTGTGAGGTCGCATTGCACGGCGTGGTGCGGAGCGCAGGGA
>DAIMKK010000266.1:0-4570 GCA_036721745.1 Pseudolabrys sp.
ATGGAAATCTGCGCGATGTACCCGATCACGCCGGCCACGTCGGTCTCGCATTATCTGAGCAGCGTGTTCGAGAAGGTCGGCGGTATCGTCCATCAGGCCGAGGACGAGATCGCGGCCTGCGCTTTCGCGATTGGCGCCTCCTATGCCGGCAAATGCGCCGTCACTGTTACGTCCGGACCTGGCTATTCGCTCAAACAGGAAGGGATCGGGCTTGCGGTGATGGGTGAAATTCCGCTCGTTGTCATCAACGTGCAGCGCGGCGGCCCCAGCACCGGACAGCCGACCAAGGTCGAGCAGGGCGATATGATGACGGCGATCTTCGGCAGCCACGGCGATGCACCCAAGGTGGTGATCGCGGCGGCCACGATTGAAGATTGTTTCTATTCGGTCATCACCGCACGCAAGATCGCCGAGACCTTCAACATGGTGGTGGTGGTCCTCACCGACACGAGCTTGTCGTCGTCCCAGCAGGCGTTCCCGCGGCCGCAATTCAGCGAATCCTGGCTGGCGCCGCCGATCGATCAGAGCGAAATACCGGCAGGCGCCAAGCCCTACGACTGGAATCCCACGACCGGCTTGGCGCGCCGTTTCATCCCGGGTCAGCCGGGCGGTATGCACACCTTGACCGGGCTGGCGCATGACCGGCTGAGCCATGTGGCCTATGACCCGGACAGCAACGAATTGGGTATTCGCGCGCGCAGTCACAAGCTCGCCGCGCTGCAGAAAACTCTCAAGACCCCTTCTGTGTTCGGCGGCGACAAGGGCGATCTTTTGGTGATCGGTTGGGGCAGCACCAAGGGTGCGATTGAGGAGGCGATCGAGAAACTTCGCGCCGACGGCCGCAAGGTGTCGTCGCTGCATCTCACCTTCCTGCAGCCGATGGCGCCGGGCATCAAAGAGATCATGCAGCGGTTCAAGAAGGTCATCACCATCGAAGGAAATTGGAGCGACGATCCAAACGACGAGATCATCGACGAGAGCAATCGCCGCTACTCGGCGCTCGCGATGCTGCTGCGCTCGCGCTACCTGATCGATGTGGATTGCTGGAGCGAGGTGCGCGGCCAGCCGATCAAGCCGGCGACGATCCAGCGCGTCATCCTCGAAAAACTAGACAAGCGATAAGAGGCACGACCCATGACCATTCATGCCACCGAATGCCTCTTGAAGCTGCATGACCAGCATTACGAGCTTGAGGATTACCAGAGCGGCGTGCCGCGCTGGTGCACCGGCTGCGGCGACAACGCCATATTGGCGGCGGTGCAGAAGTTGTGCCGCGACGAGGACTTGCGGCCCGAAAAGACCATGTTCGTCTCAGGCATCGGCTGTTCCAGCCGTTTCCCGCATTACATGAAGACCTACGGATTCCACGGCATCCATGGGCGCGCGCTGCCGGTTGCCGAAGGCGTCAAGATGTCTCGCCCGGATTTGAATGTTTTCGTCAATACCGGCGACGGCGACTGCTGCAGCATCGGTGCGGCGCATTGGATTCACGCCATCCGCTACAACATGAACATGACGGTGATGCTGCACGACAATCAGATCTACGGTCTGACCAAAAAGCAGGCATCGCCGACGTCTCCGCTCGGAACCAAGAGCAATACGACGCCGCGCGGCAGCTATCTTGAGGGCCTCAATCCTTTGACCGTGACGCTCGGCGTGCAGAACGTTTCCTTCGTCGCGCAAGCGGTCGATTGGATACCGGAAGTGCTCTACGACATCATCCGGGCCGCGTACCATCACAAAGGCCTCTCGTTCGTGCGCATCCTGCAGCGCTGCCCGGAATGGCTGCCCGACATGTTCGAGCCGTTCATGCACGATCCGATGAAGACCAAGCTGCTCACGCATGAAAAAGGTTTGAAGCTCAGCGCGAACCTCTCCAAGGTCTACAAGAACCAGGAGCAGCACGATCCGTCGGACATTCACAAGGCGCGCGAGATCGCCTCGTACCATGACCCGATCCCTGTCGGCATCCTGTATCACAATCCGGAAGTGCCGGTTTACGAAGAACTGCGGCATGCCGGAGAGCAACACTCAACTCGCTACATCAAGGCAAATTTCGAAGCGGAACTCGACAAGTTCACGGTCTGGCCGCAGGACGCGGACACCAAAGCGCAACCGGTTGCCTAAGGGTCCGATAGGTCAGACGAAAACGACTAAGGCGATTTCAGCATGCAAGTAGAACTCCAAGCGCACATCGCGTTTCATCTCACGGGCCGGATGCCCCAGGGCGATGCGCTTGCCCGCAGCGATCTGCAGCCTGCGCTGCTCGCCGGATACCGCGATCTCACGGCGCTGCGTTATGATTTCCCGCTCGTGCTCACGGTTAAGGGCGGCGACGGAAAATCTGTGCAATCGCTTTCGGCATTGTTCGACGGCGCGCTCAAGGAAGTCGCGGCGAACGGTGACGGAGAGCGCATCAGGAAACATGCCGGCCGGTTTGAGCGGGAAATCCGCAAATTGATCGCGGAAGGTACGACGGGCACGCTGTTTAAGCTTTGCGATCTCGCCACCGCCCGTATCGGCGCGAAGAATGACGAGCTGTTGCAGAAAAGCCTTAGCCGCCTGCGGGCCGCACTCAAGACCGACGGCGAGGTCATCGACTGCGACAAGGCGATGACGTTTCGGCTGTTCCAGCACGCCTGGCAGGTCTTGCAGGACCAGAAGGCGCAAAAATTC
Organism: Pseudolabrys sp.; assembly: GCA_036721745.1. Lineage (GTDB taxonomy): Bacteria > Pseudomonadota > Alphaproteobacteria > Rhizobiales > Xanthobacteraceae > Pseudolabrys. The sequence goes on from DAIMKK010000266.1 coordinate 2,677, forward strand.
CGAGCCGAGATCAACAAACTGATCATGAAGCTGTCCGACATCTTGAGTGCCGAATTCGGCCACTCGAAGGAAGGGATGAGCGCGGAAAGGCTGCAAGCCTCGATCGGCTCCGCCCATCGCGACGCTTTCGATTTCACCGCGATGTCACGCATGCTGACCGCGGCCTCGGTCAATGTGCCGATGGCGGAAAGCCGCCGCCAACGGGTGCGCGGGTTGCTCGCAACGCTGCGGACCCAGCGCTTCTTCCCGCCGGCAGCCGACAGCGACAAATGGATCGGCGTCGGCGAGCCGTATTCTTTCCAGTTCGAAACTTGCGCCAACGCGGTGGCGGCCTTTCGCGAACGGCTGCCGAAGATGACCGATCTCGCCAAGGCGATGGCAATCGCCAAGCTCGAAACCGACGGCGAATACAACGAAGCGCGTCACGATGCCTTCTTCGCGGATTTCGGCGACAATGGCCTCGATGCGGACGACATCGCCACGTTCCCGGATTATCTGATTTGCCTGCGCTCCGCCGACTTCCGCGCGGCGGAATCCGACCTGATCTTGCGGGCTTTTCTCGCCGGCATGCCGGCCAAGCTCGTGGTGCAGACCGACGATCTGCTCGAGCAGTCGCCGATCAGGGACGAATATTTGATTGCGGGCTTACGCGGCCGGCAGCTCGCCAGCACGGCGATCGGGGTTGGCGCGACCTATGTGTTGCAGTCGAGCAGCGCCAGTCTGTTCCAGCTGCGCGACCAGGTGTTGCGCGGATTGGCCTATCGCGGGCCGGCTCTGTTCAGCGTTTTCTCCGGGGCGAACGCCAGCAATCTCCCGCCCTATTTGGTGGCTGCCGCGGCCGCGGAATCCCGGGCGTTTCCGGCGTTCACCTACGATCCGTCGGCGGGCGCCGATTGGGCGTCGCGCTTCTCACTTTGCGCCAACAGCCAGGCCGAGCTCGATTGGCCGTCGCAGCGTCTCGACTATGAGGACGCGGAAACCCAGCAGGTATCGGAAACCGTTGCCTTCACGCTGGTCGACTTCGCCGCTTGCGACCCGCGCTGCGCTAAATATTTCGCCAAGGTCTCGCGCGCAAAATGGACCGCCGATCTCGTGCCGGTATCCGAATTCTTGACGCGCGAACGCAAGGACCTCACCGAAAAAGTGCCCTGCCTGTTAATGGTCGACGGCGACAATCGCCTGCAAAAGGTCATCGTCAACGACACTTTGGTGCGGGAAGCGCGCCGTTGCGTCGACGCTTGGCGCAGCCTGCAGGAGCTCGGCGGCATTCATAACTCGCACGCGGCCAAGTTGGTCGAACAAGAACGCAAAATCTGGGCGGAAAAGGCACAGGCGGCGGCTGCCGTCGTGAGCCAGTCGACGAGCGCGGCGGTTGCCGCACCGGCTTCACCGGCTACTGCTACTGCCACGTCTGCTGTCGCCGCACCCGCCGCTGCCGAAGCGGCGCCGGAACGGTCGCCGGACGAGGCCTATATCGAGACGGCCCGTTGCACGACCTGCAACGAGTGCACGCAGATCAACGACAAGATGTTCGGCTACGACGCCAACAAACAGGCATCCATCATCAATCCGGATGCCGGAACCTATCGTCAGCTTGTGGAAGCCGCGGAGAATTGCCAGATCTCGATCATTCACCCCGGCAAACCGCGCAATCCGAACGAGCCTGGGCTCGATGAGCTGATGAAACGAGCGGAGCCGTTCTTGTAGATCGATCCGCGCCGTCCACGCCTTTCACCATCATCGCAATCTGATGCAGCGAGTTGAAGCCGAATGAGAATCGTTATTGCTGCGGAAGCAGACCCTGCGGAACCGCGGGTAGCCGGGACACCGGAGACTGTAAAGAAGCTGAAGGCGCTGGGTGCGGAGGTCGCGGTTGCGCGCGGCGCCGGGCTGG
>DAIMKK010000267.1:0-4569 GCA_036721745.1 Pseudolabrys sp.
CTGAATCTTGTTCAGCAGCGCCAGCGTAATTAGCAGGCTTGCCGCGCCGATCACGGCCGGCCGCCACCATCGTTCGCCGCGCTTCGCAACAACCAGCAAGATCAGCAGCGCGCTAGTAAAAAATGCCGCGGCCAGAAGCTCGGTGCGCAGAATACGCATTTCCATCGCCATGCCGCCGGAGAACGCCAGCAGAAACCCACCGAAGGCGGCGATGCGCCAGTCGCGCACCAGGGCGCGCAGCAAATATGAGAACGCCAACACGAAGCCCATGGCGTAAATCAGCGACAGCACTCGCCCGGCCTGTGTAGCGCCGGTCCAGGCGCGGGCGAAGCCGACGGCGTCGCTCACCGGCGGGATCGTGGAAAACGATATGACGTGGACGATGCCGAGGCTGTGCAGCGCGCGCAGCCAATAGCTCAACAGAACGATCGACAGATAACCGGGGTGGTCGAAATATTCCTGCGGGAAGGGAACGTTGAGCAGGAAAGCGTTGTAGACGACCCAGAAATCCATGTCGGCGATGCGCCAATAGGGATACCAGAAGCCGGCGACCAGAAACGACACCAGCATGCCGAGGCAAATCATCAGCAATTCGCCGCGCCAATTGAACGGAACCAGCCGCTGGAACGGCTGCGTCGTGTCCGGGCTGCGCAGGGCCTGCAAGATCCGAGCTGGATTGGACATGGGCTTCCGAAATTTCGTTATCGGCGGGGATGGCAAAGCAAGTAGAATAGTGCCTTATAAAAACGCTGCCGACGAGGCAACAGGAACAAAGCAAGTTGCGCGAGCTCGTTCGCACCAATGACATGGTCCTGGTCTCGGCAGTGGTGGCGCTGCTCGAGGGCGCCGGCATTCGTCCCATGGTGCTCGACCAGAACATGAGTGTGCTGGAAGGCTCGCTCGGCGTATTGCCGCGGCGAATTCTGGTCGCCGAAGGACACGAGCGCACCGCGCGGCAGATCCTGCAAGACGCCGGGCTCGGCAAGGAGCTGCGTCCCGATGAGGACTGAGGTCCTCGAAACCAGCGAAGACGCCGTGCTCGGCGGCCGGCTGCGCTTGCGCCAGCCGCTGACCGGTCATCGCGTCGGCCACGATGCGATCCTGCTCGCCGCCGCCACCGACGGCCGCACTGGCGAACATGCGGTCGATCTCGGCGCCGGCGTCGGCGCGGCGGGTCTTGCACTGGCGGCGCGGATACCCGGGCTCAAGGTTACGCTGGTCGAGATCGATCCGGCGCTATGCGCGCTCGCCTCCGGCAATGCGCAGCTGAACAACATGGCCGACCGGGTGAGCGCGATGGCGGCCGACGCCGAGGACGCCGATGCGCTCGCGACTGCCGGCATTGGCAATGTTGATCGCGTGCTGATGAACCCGCCGTTCCACGATGCCACTCGGCAGAACCTGTCGCCCGATCCGCGTCGCCGTCTCGCGCATGCGGCGGCGCCCGGTCTGTTACCGCGCTGGGTGGCGAGTGCCGCGCGTTTGCTCAAGCCGCAAGGCGTGCTGACGCTGATCTGGCGCGCCGATGCGTTGGCCGAGGTGCAACGCGATCTGGCGGCTGAGTTCGGCGGTATCGGTGTGCTGCCGGTTTATCCGCGTCCTGATGCGCCGGCGATTCGCGTGCTGGTGCGCGCGGTGAAATCGGACGGCGGTGTCGGCGTGACCTATCCCGGTCTCGTCCTCAACGAGCGGGACGACAGGCCTACCGCGGCTGCAGAAGCCGTGCTGCGCGGCGGAGGTACGCTGAATATTACCGAGACCTAAACGCGGGCTGGTCTGCCTAGGATTTACGCCGTCCCGGCACGAATTCGCGCCACCGCCGGATGACGAGCTGGCGCCGCAAGCGGACGAGATTCTCGTCATTGAGATGCGAAAGCCCAATAACGCCGCTGATTAGAAGGAACAGAATGGCCAGTTTGGGATCCATCGATCCGCCTCTTTCAAGAACCGCCATGATCTGACGGCGCGTATCGCATTGCAAAAACCATTCCAACATTAAAAATTGTACAATTTAGGGCGTTTCTCGGACGATTATGCAAAATATACCGCGGCGCACCCGAATTTGACCCGGCCGTAATGTCGAACGGGTAGGCTTTGACTTGGGTTCCAAGGATGCGTAACTGGCCGGCATGGCGCCCGACGCGACCCGACCGATGTCCGACATCCTCAAGCGCCCGCTCGAGCTTCTCAGCAGGCTCATTCCGGCGCGTTTCCGCGCCGACATCCCATTGGTGCCGGTGGTGCGGCTCGCCGGCGTCATCGGTGTGAGCTCGCCGCTGCGGCCGGGGCTGATGCTGGCCGGCGTTGCCCGCTCGCTGGAGCGCGCGTTTGCGACCCGCAACGCGCGCGCCGTGGCGCTGGTCGTCAACTCGCCCGGCGGCTCGCCCGCGCAGTCGCATCTGATCTTCCGCCGCATCCGGCAATTGGCCGCGGAAAAGAAACTGCCGGTCATCGCCTTCGTCGAGGATGTCGGCGCCTCCGGCGGCTACATGCTGGCCTGCGCCGCCGATGAGATTATCTGCGACCAATATTCCATCGTCGGCTCGATCGGCGTGGTCGGCGGCTCGTTCGGCTTTCCCAAGCTCATGGAAAAACTTGGCATCGAGCGCCGGGTCTACACCTCCGGCGAGCGCAAGGTGATGCTCGATCCGTTCCTGCCGGAAAAACCGGAGGACCTGAAGCGCATCAAGTCGATCCAGAAAGACATCCACGATCACTTCATTGCTCTGGTCAAGGAACGACGTGGGAGCAAACTGAAGAGCAACGACAAGACTTTGTTCTCCGGCGAGTTCTGGACCGCGCAGATGGCGATCGAGCTCGGCCTGGCCGACCGCATCGGCGACTTGCGCTCGACTTTGCGCGAGCGCTATGGCGAGAAAGTGCGCACGCCGCTGATTTCCGAGGGCCGCGGTTTATTCGGCCGCCGGATTCCGGGCCTTGGCTCGCTTGACGCGTTGGCGCGCCAGCCCGGGCTTGCCGCCGATCTGCTATCGGCACTGGAAGAGCGTGCGGTGTGGGGACGCTACGGGCTGTAGCGTTACTGCACCGGTTTATTGCCAAACAACTTCGCCACCGCTGCAACCTGCGCTTTCTGCTGCGCGATTGATTCGGCGAATTCCGCCGCGTTGCCGGGACTGACGATCTGCGCGGTGGCGTTCATTTTCTGCACGATTTCGGGATCGCTAGCGATCGTTTTGATATCGTCGGCGATGCGCTTGCGCACGTCATCCGCTATTCCTGGTGGACCAAACAGGCCCACCAGCCCGTCGAATTCGAGCGACGGGTAGCCGGCCTCGATCGCGGTCGGAATGTCGGGGATCGCCTTGGCGCGCTCGTGATTGGTGACGGCCAGCACCTTGACCTTGCCGGCCAGCACCTGCGGCCGCACGATGGCATAAGCCGGCATGTAGACCTGGATGCGGTCTTCCGCCAGGTCGTTTACCGCGGCGACCGGGTTTTTGTACGGGACCTTCGCCATAGTGAGGCCGATGCTGTGCAGAAATCCGGCGAACACGAAATCGGTGAAGCCGGTGGCGGTGGTCCAGTTCAATTGCCCAGGCTTGGCGCGCGCCAGCGCTTCCAATTCCTTCAACGAATTGACATTGAGCGCGGTCGGCACGCTGACCGCGATCACGGTCTTGGAGATGCGCGCGATCGGAATCAGGTCTTTCGCGTCGTAGGGCAGCTTGTCGTAGAAATAAGGATGCGCGGTGAACGAACTCACCGGCGACACCAACAACACATGATCGTCATGCGCGCCGAGGAAGCTGGTGATGGCGACGATGCCGTCGCCGCCCGGGCGGTTCTCCACCACGACCGGCTGACCCCAGCGTTGTGACAGTCTGTCGGCGAACAGCCGCGCGCCGATATCGACGCCGCTGCCGGGTCCGAGCGTCACGATGAACCGCACCGGCCGGCTCGGCCAGGTCTGCGCGGCGGCGCCGGGAGCGGAGATCAGCGGCAGAAGCGCTAGCGTTGCGGCGGTCAGCGCGAACAGCGCCCATTTGGCGGTCACAGTAGTTCTCATTGTTTCCTCCACGCGCCGGTCGGCCATTCATGAGCGATGGCCGTTTTCGGCAACTCTAAGAATTGCGTCCCGCGTCATCATAGCCCATCCTCTGGCGGCGGAAATGGCCCGTTCAGCCCCGAAAATGCCTTGTTCGCGGCTGAGTTTTCCACTTAGATGATTGTTCGGAGATACCGATGCCCCCGATTTTGCTCTCGCCGCTGCTGAAATGGTCGTTCGCCGCACTGGGCGGCGCCATGATCGTGCATTGGGCGATGAAGGAAGCACGCCGGATCAACGAGGAACTCGACCAGGCCAAGCGCGCGAAGGTGCGCATTTCCGATCAGGAAAACCGGCCGACGTTGCGGCGTGACCCGACGACCGGCGAATATCGTCTCTAGATTTTGAGATTTCGGTGTTGAATAGGCCGCTCAGCCGCCGGACACGTGCCGGCTACCGCTGACCATGGCGCCGAAAAACAGCACCGAAAACGCCAGACCAATTAGTTGAAATTCGAACATCGCCTTCTCCTGCAACCGTGCCTGTTCTTTTTGTTGGTCGCA
>DAIMKK010000268.1:0-4561 GCA_036721745.1 Pseudolabrys sp.
CCGAACTGTTTGCGCAAAAGCCGCCGGCCGATCCGATGAAAGAATTGCTCGCGCTCGGCGAAAAGCATTTTGCCGCGCTCGCCGATTATCCGGAAGCGCGCGCGTTCTGGTGGCCGCGTTACCTGCGCATCGCGCAATGGTTCGCGTCATGGGACAAGGCGCGGCGCGACGGATTGTCGTCATTGCATGCGGAAATCCGTGGTGAATTGAAATTCCCGGTGGGAAAGCGCGAATTCACGCTCTCGGCCATCGCCGACCGCATCGAACTTCGCAACGACGGCAGCTACGCCATCATCGACTACAAGACCGGCGCGGCGCGCACCGAGAAGCAGGTGCGCACCGGCCTTGCCCCGCAGTTGACGCTGGAAGCCGCCATCTTGCGCGGCGGCAAGTTCGGCAGTCTCGCGGCCGGCTCGGTGTCCGAAATCTCTTACGTCACCCTGAAAGGCGGCGAACCGGCCGGCAAACCGAACGAAATCAACTTCAAAGACGGTACACCCGACAGCCAGGCCGACCACGCGCTGGCGAAGCTGAAAGAGCTGGCGGCGAAGTTTGAGAACGAAGCAGAGCCATATCGGTCGCTGGTGCACCCGATGTGGAAGACGCATTACGGCGACTACGACCACCTCGCGCGCGTGAAGGAATGGTCCGCCACCGGCGGCGGGGAGGAGGAGTCGTGAGCAGCATTCGTTGGAGCGCGAAGGTCGTGCCGCGCACGCGCTTCCCCTCTCCCCTTGCGGGAGAGGGTGGCGAGTGCGGAGCGACAGCGAGCACGAGCCTCTCCCGCAAGGGGAGAGGGAAGAAAGAAACGCCATGACCTTCCCGCATAAAATTCCCCCCGCCGTCCTTGACGTGCAAATCAAAGCCGCCGATCCGGACGTCTCCGCCTTCGTCTCGGCCAATGCCGGCTCGGGCAAGACTTACGTGCTGGCGCAGCGCGTGATCAACCTGCTGCTGCGCGGCGTCGACCCGGCCAAGATCCTCTGCATCACCTTCACCAAGACCGCCGCCGCCAATATGGCCAACGAGGTGTTCAAGCGGCTTTCCGGCTGGACCGCGCTTTCCGACGCCGCGCTCGACAAAGAGATCGCGCTCTCGACCGGCGCCAAGCCAGACGCCGACGAGCGCGCGCGGGCGCGCCGGCTATTTGCCTCCGCGCTGGAGACGCCGGGCGGGCTGAAGGTGCAGACCATCCACGCTTTCTGTACGCGGCTGCTGCACCAGTTCCCGTTCGAGGCGAATGTGGCCGCGCGCTTCACCGTGCTCGACGAAGCCTCGACCACGCAATTGCTCGATCAATTGACGCTGCAAGTGCTGCTGGAAGCTTCCGCCAAGCCGGACAGCGCGCTCGGCCAGGCGCTCGCGACCGCCATTGTGGAGGCCGCCGATCAAACGTTTAAGGATGTAATCGGCGACGCGATCAGGAAACGCGATGCCATCGACACCTGGACGCGGCGCGCCGGCAGCATCGACAAGGCGATGGCCGAATTGTCGAAGGCCTTTGGCATCGCTTCCACCGACACTCTTGCATCGGTCGCGCAGGAATACTTTTCGAAGTCGCTGATCCCGGCGGCGGAATGGCCGGCGCTGATCGAAATTCTCGATTCCGGCTCCGCTTCCGACCAGAAGCACATCGTCGCGCTCGAAGCCGCGCGCAGCGCGACGGGACGCGAGCGCATCGACAATTACCTCAAAGTGTTCTGTACCGCCGAACTCGCGCCGCGCAAAAGCATCGTCACCAAGAAGATTGCCGACAAACATCCGGATTGGCTGGCGCGCCTTGTGAACGAACAGGAGCGTGTGTGTGCCTTGCTCGCGCGCGAACGCGCTCTGGCCGCGCGCGAGCGCACCCGCGCGCTGGTCACCATCGCGGCCGACGTGATCGCGCGCTACGCCCGCGAGAAGGACCGCCGCGCGCTGCTCGATTACGACGACCTGATCGACAAGACGCTGGCGCTGTTCGCGCGCTCGTCCGCCGCCTGGGTGCTCTACAAGCTCGATCTCGGTATCGACCACGTGCTGATCGACGAGGCGCAGGACACCAGCCCCAAGCAATGGAGCATCGTGCGCACCATCGTCTCGGAATTCACTCCCGGCGGCGCGCGCCCGAATGTCCGGCGCACGGTGTTCGCGGTCGGCGACGAGAAGCAGTCGATCTTCTCGTTCCAGGGCGCGGCGCCGCGCGCCTTCGACGAGATGCGGCGCGAGTTCGCTGGCCAATTCGATAGGCCGGAGCAAGGCTGGCGTTTCCTGCGCTTCCATCATTCGTTCCGCTCGGGCGAGAACGTGCTCGGCGGGGTCGACCGGGTGTTCGCCGCGCAGGAAATCTTCGCCAGCATCACCACCGATGAAGGTGGCGTGCCGCCCCACATATCGCTGCCCGACGCCGCGCCTGGGCTGGTCGAGCTGTGGCCGCTGATCGCGCCGGCCGAACGCAAGGAGATCGAAGGCTGGGACGCGCCGTTCGACACCGAGAGCGAGATCAGCCCGCGTGTCGTGCTGGCCCGCCGGATCGCCGCGCAGGTCAAAATGTGGACGGCGCGCGGGCAAAAGCCCGGCGACGTGCTGGTGCTGGTGCGCCAACGCGGCCCGCTGTTCGAGGCGATCATTCGCGCGCTCAAGAATGCCGAGATCCCGGTCGCCGGCGCCGACCGTCTGGTGCTCACCGAGCACATCGCGGTGATGGACCTGATGGCGCTTGGCGACGCGCTGCTGCTGCCGGACGACGATCTCGCGCTGGCGACCGTGCTCAAGAGCCCGCTTTTCGGCTTGAGCGAGGAGCAGTTGTTCGATCTCGCCTGGGACCGCAAGGGCTCGCTGCGCGCAAGCCTGCGCGGCAATCCGGATTTTGCCGCGATGAATGGCGCACTCGATGAATTGGCGCAGGCCGCGCGTGGGCTCTCGCCGTTCGAGTTCTTCGCTCATGTGCTGGGGCCGAAGCGCGGGCGGGCGAAATTTCTCGCGCGCCTGGGTCCGGAGGCGAACGATGCGCTCGACGAATTCCTCAATTTGTCGCTTGACTACGAGACACGCGAGACACCGTCGCTGCAAGGATTCCTGGCCTGGCTGCGCGCCGCGCAGAGCGAAGTAAAGCGCGACATGGAAATGGTGCGCGACGAAGTGCGCGTGATGACCGTGCACGGCGCCAAGGGGCTGGAAGCCGACACCGTGATCCTCGCCGACACCACCACGCCGCCGACCGGCCCGCGCGATCCGCGCTTGCTCGCGCTCGCACACGGTCCGTTGGTGTGGGCGACCGCGCGTAGCGAAGATGTCGGCGCCATGAGCGACGCGCGCACTCAGGCGCAACAAGATGCCCGCGATGAATACCGGCGGCTTTTGTATGTGGCGATGACGCGCGCCAAGGAGCGGCTCGTGATCGCCGGCACGCAAGGCCGCAACAAGATTCCCGACGGCTGCTGGTACCGACTGATCGAGGACGCGCTGAAGGGCGATTGCGTCGTCGAGCCGGCCGACGACGGCGACGGCGAGGTGTGGCGGTACCGCAAAAACGCATCGCAGAACATCGAGTCGCAGAAGAGCGCGAAGAACAATTTGCCTGCCGTGACCAAGCCAACGTCTTTGCCGAACTGGCTGACTACAAATGCGACGTCTGAGAGTTCCGTGCTCCGCACCGTCACGCCGTCGAGCACGACGGACGATGACGCCGCGCGCCCGTTCACAGGCGCCGGCAACGCTAAGGCATTGCTGCGCGGCACTTTAGTGCATCGCCTGATGCAATCGCTGCCGGATATCCCCGCCGAACGGCGCGCAAAAGCGGCCAAAGACTATCTTGCCAGAACTGGCGCCAGACTAAGCGCCGAGGAACGCGAACAACTCGCCGAGCAAGTCATGCTCGTGCTCGAGCACCCGCACTTCTACGAGCTTTTCGCGCCTGGCAGCCAGGCCGAGGTGCCGATCGTCGGCCGGCTTATCCTCGGCAGCGAAACGGTGCGCGTGTCCGGCCAGGTCGACCGTCTCGCGGTCACGCAATCGTCTGTTTTGATTGCCGATTTCAAATCAGATCGCGACGTCCCGAGCCGAATCGAAGCCATACGGCCGAAATATGTGGAGCAGCTTGCGCTTTACCGCGCCGTGCTCAAAAAGTTGTACCCGGACAAACGCGTGCGTGCCGCTCTGGTCTGGACCGAAGTACCTGATCTCATGGAGCTTTCCGCAGAGGCGCTGGATGCCGCTTTGTTGCGCATCACCTCCTCGCGATAGCGCCTTGACGCTGCGGACACGCGTTCATAGGTTCCTGACCTCACCATTCCGCAGCGCGATTCTTTCGCCCACAATTCACAAGAGGTAATCCCCATGGCCGTCGGCAAAACGTCGGACGCAAGCTTCGAATCGGACGTACTGAAATCGGCCGAACCCGTGGTCGTCGACTTCTGGGCGGAATGGTGCGGGCCGTGCCGCATGATCGCGCCGGCTCTCGAAGAGATCGCCGGCCAGCTCGGCGACAAGGTAAAGATCGTCAAGTTGAACGTCGACGAGAACCCAAACACCGCGGCCAAATACGGCATCATGTCGATCCCGACTTTGATGCTGTTCAAGA
>DAIMKK010000269.1:0-4551 GCA_036721745.1 Pseudolabrys sp.
CCGCCCCAGATCGCGGCCGATACGCCGAGCAATACGAAGAACAGCGTGAACATCCACCCCATGCTGGCGATTCGCCAGTCGCAGGTCGTGGTGAACAGCTCCTGCCAGAGCGAAATGTCCGAACAAGCGGCGAATTTGTTGATGCCGATCGCGCGCGCCAGCGGCAGCCAGAACACGCTGAAGCCGTAGGCCATGCCGATGCAGAGATGAATGCAAAGCGCTGCCGGCGGCACCAGCCAGCGATTGAAGCCTGCTTTGGCGATGATTCGCTCGCGATCGAGAATGCTTATCTCTTGATCGCCGCGCGCAATTGCTTGATCGGCCGCTGTCATTTACTCCCCCTTATGTCCGTCGTTGTAATGCCGCGCCATTTTTTCAAGCGCGACTCCGCAGGGAAATTGACGGCGAAAATGAAATGTCGATCAAGCGCTCAATTCCATTGAGCGATAGAACAATTCCATGCGGCAATAGCGAACGGCTATATTCATTCAGAGCAATAGGTCGGATTAATTGTTCTGAAGATGATTCCAGACCGTCGCACGTCTACTACTAATGGCTAATCGCGTCGATCAATCGTCCAGCGACGCCGCCACGCGGCGTGCTTCCGCGACCAGCGCCGCGGTAATCGGCGTCATCGGCTCGCGCGACGGCACCACCAGGCCGATGGTTTGCACAGCTTCCGGTTGGGTGATCGGAATGGCGCGAATCGTATCGGTGAGGCCAAGCGTGTCGGCGATCTTCGCCGGCATCACGCTCGCCCAGCGGCCGGTGCGCACGTGCGAATACAGCAGGATCATCGAATCGGATTCGAGCGTCGGCCGCGCTTCGCTGCCGGCGCTTTTGAGCAGGTGGTCGATGATGCGGCGGTTCTGCATGTCGGGCGTAAGCAGGCAGAGCGGCACCTGCGCCACCTCCGCCCAGGTCACGCTGTCGCGATTGCCCAATGGCGCGTCGGCGGAAGTGAGTAACCGGTAGCGTTCGTGATAGAGCGGGACGGTGCTGACGCGGCCGAGCGGCTCGTTCTCGACATAGGTTACGCCGGCGTCGATCTCGAGATTTTCCAAGAGATCGAGGATCTCGAGCGAGTTGCGCGAATAAATGGTGAATTGAACGTTGGGATGCCGCGCGCGATAAGGCGTGGTGAGCTTCTCAATCATCGCCAGAGTGGTCGGAATGGCGGCGATGCGCAGGCGGCCGGACAGTCCATACTTGAGGGCATGAACTTCCTCGCGCATGGCGCGGGCATCGCCGACGATGCGCCGCGCCCAGTCGAGCACGCGTTCGCCTTCAGGCGTGAAGCCCTGAAAACGCGAGCCGCGGTTGACCAGCAGCACACCGAAGCCATCTTCGATCTGTTTTACTCCGGCGGACAAGGTCGGCTGGGTCACGCCGCAAACCTCGGCGGCGCGCCCGAAATGCTTTTCCCGCGCAAGGGCCAATAGAAATTCGAGTTTGTCGATCATTCTTCTGCGTTGAATTGTGTTTGCTTCGGTATTCTAGCGAATTGGAAACAGCGCAGTTATGCACCACCTATTTGACGGCATAATCGGATTTTACAAGAATAAATCAAACCTTGATAGAAAAAACCTATCAATCCATTGAGGGATGGGCCTTGCTTCCATTGATTCAGAACGGCTTTTCTCAAGGCGGGAGAACAAAATGAGTGCTGCAGGGCAGGACGTGAAGGCGCCACCGCATACTGGTCGCCGCCGGCCGCCGCGTACGCCCAAGGGCCGTCAGATCGACCCGGCGGCGCTCGACGAGGTGCGCGCGCTGCTCACCGACCGGCCGCGCCGGCGCGATCTGCTGATCGAACATCTGCATCTGATCCAGGATCATTACGGCTATCTTTCCGCCGCGCATCTCACAGCACTGGCGCTGGAGATGAAGCTCGCGCTCACCGAAGTCTACGAGGTCGCCACTTTCTATTCGCATTTCGACGTGGTGAAGGACGGTCCCGCGCCGCCGGCCATCACCGTGCGGGTGTGCGATTCTCTGTCCTGCGCCATGGCCGGCGCGGAGTCGCTGCTAAAAAAATTGCCGGCGATCCTCGGCAAGGACGTGCGCGTGGTGCGCTCACCCTGCATGGGCGCTTGCGACCGCGCGCCGGTCGCCGCCGTCGGGCACTTGCAAACGTTCAAGGCGACAGCCGACAAAGTCGCCGCCGACGTGAAAGCGAACAAGCATCCGCACGCCTGGCATCCCGGCGCCGATTTTGCCGCCTACCAGAAAGCCGGCGGCTATGCGCTGCTGAAGGATTGTCTCTCGGGAAAACGCACGCGCGACGAGCTGATCAAGCTTGTCAGCGACGCCGGCCTGCGCGGCCTCGGCGGCGCCGGATTTCCCACCGGCCGCAAATGGCAATTGGTGCGTGCCGAACCCTCGCCCCGCCTGTTCGCTGTCAATGCCGACGAGGGCGAGCCCGGCACTTTTAAGGACCGCTACTATCTCGAGCGCGACCCTCACCGTTTCATCGAGGGTATGCTGATTGCCGCCTGGGTGGTCGAGGCGCCGGACACTTATCTCTACATCCGCGACGAATATCCCGAACTGCGGCTGATGCTGGCGCAGGAATTGGAGAAGGCCGAGAAGGCGGGTCTGTCGCCGCACAGCAAGCTGCATCTGCGGCGCGGCGCCGGCGCTTACATTTGCGGCGAAGAGTCGGCGATGATCGAATCGATCGAAGGCAAGCGCGGCCTGCCGCGCCATCGCCCGCCTTACGTGGCGCAGGTCGGCCTGTTCGGCCGCCCGACGCTCGAGCAGAACGTCGAGACGCTGTTCTGGGTGCGCGACATCGTCGAGAAGGGCGCCGACTGGATGACGAGCCAAGGCCGCCGCGAGCGCAAAGGTTTTCGCAGCTTCTCGGTCTCCGGCCGGGTCAAAAAGCCGGGCGTGGTGCTGGCGCCGGCCGGCGTCACCGCGCGCGAATTGATCGAGGAATTCTGCGGCGGCATGATCGACGGCGAAACCTTCAAAGGCTATCTGCCGGGCGGCGCCTCCGGCGGCATCTTGCCGGCCTCCATGGCGGACGAGCCGCTCGACTTCGGAACGCTCGAAAAATACGGCTGTTTCGTCGGCTCGCACGCGGTTGTCATCTTGTCGGACAAGGACGACATGAAGGCGGTGGCGCTCAATCTGATGAAGTTCTTCGAGGACGAAAGCTGCGGCCAGTGCACGCCCTGCCGGGCGGGCACCGAAAAGGCGGTCAAGCTGATGGCGCAGGGGCCCTGGGACCCCGCGTTGCTGACGGAACTCTCGGCCGCCATGCGCGATGCTTCCATTTGCGGCCTCGGCCAGGCCGCGCCTAACCCGCTATTATGTGTGCTAAAATATTTCCCCGAAGAACTGAGCAAGCCGCTGGGAACCTGGTGAGAGAAAGCAGAAACCCATGACCGCAGGCAACGGCGCAGGCAAATCGGTGAAATTCATCCTCGACGGCAAGGAAGTCGAGGCGCTCGACGGCGAGACCATCTGGCAGGTGGCCAAGCGGCTCGGCACCGACATCCCGCATCTGTGCTATTCGCCCGAGCCCGGCTACCGCGCCGACGGCAATTGCCGCGCCTGCATGGTGGAGATCGAGGGCGAGCGCGTGCTCGCTGCCAGCTGCATCCGCAAGCCGAGCGAGGGCATGAAGGTCAAAGCCGCCTCCGAGCGCGCCAAGACCGCGCGGCAGATGGTGTTCGAGTTGCTGATCTCCGACCAACCCGAACGCAAGACCTCGCACGATCCACAGTCGAAATTCTGGGCCTGGGCCGACCGCATGGGCGTCGCCACCAGCCGCTTCGGCCAGCGTCCCGCGCCGTCGCCCGACCGCAGCCATCCGGCCATGGCAGTCAATCTCGACGCCTGCATCCAGTGCAATTTGTGTGTGCGCGCCTGCCGCGAAGTGCAGGTCAACGACGTCATCGGCATGGCCGGCCGCGGCCACGGCGAGAAAATCGTGTTCGACTTCGACGACCCGATGGGCGCTAGCACATGCGTCGCCTGCGGCGAATGCGTGCAGGCCTGTCCGACCGGCGCGCTGATGCCGGCGACGATGGTCGACGACAACAACGTCTATCTCGGCAAGCCCGATCGTACTGTCGATAGCGTCTGCCCCTATTGCGGCGTCGGCTGCCAGCTCACTTATCAGATCAAGAACGATAAGCTGATCGCCGTTACCGGCCGCGCCGGTCCGGCCAACGAAAACCGGCTCTGCGTTAAGGGCCGCTTCGGTTTTGACTATGTCAGCAATCCGCAGCGCCTGACCAAGCCGCTGATCCGCAAGGACGGCGTTAAGAAAGCCGCCGACGATCTGGTCGATCCGTCGAACCCGTTCACGCATTTCCGCGAAGCCACCTGGGAAGAGGCGATGGAACGCGCCGCCTCCGGCCTGAAGAAAGTCCGCGACCGCGACGGCCCGCGCGCGCTTGCCGGTTTCGGTTCTGCCAAGGGTTCGAACGAAGAGGCCTATCTGTTCCAGAAACTGGTGCGCACCGGCTTTGGCTCCAACAATGTCGATCATTGCACGCGGCTGTGTCACGCCTCGTCGGTCGCGGCGCTTCTCGAAGG
>DAIMKK010000270.1:0-707 GCA_036721745.1 Pseudolabrys sp.
CATCATGGTGCGGCGACCTGTGTCCTGATCTTACCATGCATTGGACCGCCAAAGGGGCATCTTTAGGCCGAATGGAGCGAAAAGCGCCCTTTTTCGGGCTGAATCAGCCATCATGGTGAAGAGCGGAAGCCGGTGCGCGGCCGGATCGAACCGGCCGCGCAGGCTTCGAACAGGTCTTGTCGATCAGAACTTCAAGCCGGCCTTGACCATGTAGGTTCGCCCGGGGAGTGGATAGGCGGCAAACCGGTCGGGCGTGAATGAACTTGCGACCGCATAATCATAATATAAGGCGTTGAACAGGTTGTTCACGCTCAACGACCAGAAGAACCGGTCATATTCTCCGCTCAGTTTGAGATCGACCGTCGCGTTGGCTGGAATCAGCGGCTGGGTATTGGCCTGATCGTTGTCCATGCGGCGGGTGCCCCAATAACGCACCGTTGCATCAGCGACAAAATACTTTTGCCAGATATTCCAGCTAACTCCGGCGTTGGCGGTAAATCGCGAAACCAATGGAACGTCATTGCCTGCGAACGGGCCCTCGCGGAACACCGCGCGGGTATAGGCGACGCCACCGCGTAATAGCAAATCGTTGCTGATCCGCAGTGACGCGGCGGTTTCGCTGCCGTAGCGGCGGGTCGGGTCGAGGTTGGAATTGGTGAAGGTCGCCGGGCTGATCAAGGCGCTGGCGAGGGCCGACCTCAGTGAGG
>DAIMKK010000270.1:717-3134 GCA_036721745.1 Pseudolabrys sp.
CTTCGACATCGTCTGACGTTTGAATTTTCAGATCGAAAGTCTTGACCGGGGCGGCAAAGGCGCCGACGCCGACTCTTTCATCGATATTCGGGGTGCGGAACGCACTCGCGGCTCGGGCGAACACTGCGAAACTCTCGTTGAAGCGGTGTTCAATACCGATGTGCAAGGCGTGATTGACCTGGCTGGTGTCCAGTGGTGCTGCCTGCGTATCGCAAGAAAATTCCGCGGCGCAACCGGGAGCATTATTCAGTTGATCGGTCGCGGTAACGCGGGTGAGCTGAATTCGGCCGCCATATGAAAAGTCGGTGGTCGGAAGTATTCCGATGGACTGTTGCCAGTAGGCGCCCAGCGATTGTTGCGTAAGGTCGTAGGTGTGGATTGGAATGGCGCCCGGAACGTTCCTGTGATCCTGCGCGTAAGTGTAATCGTAGAAATCAACGCCGGTCAGAATGGTCGAGGGCAGTCCGAATATCGTGCTCTTGACGCTCAACCTCGGAGTTAGCGACCACGTCTGCAGGGTCGCATTGACGAAGGAAAAGAAGAAGGGATCGGTGCCGTCCAGGAAGGCGGCTTGCGTCTGCTTGTTGCGGTATCCGCCGTCGACGATCAACTCTACGCCGTTCACGATGGTTTTGGTGAATCCTCCGGTAGCGTTGGCATCCCGCTTGTTGCCATAGTCAAACGGCGTATCGGTGCCGGTTCGGTCGGTGACAAGCTGATTGAGTCCGATGGACGGATCAACCGTTCGGGGACCTGGGAACCTGAGATGCTGGTCGTCGCCGGATAAATTGAAATAGGCGGTGAAATCGGGCGTGGTGTAGCGGAGGTCTCCGACGCCGTTGAGCTGCTTGAGCGAATTGTTCGACCGATACCCGTCCGACGTGATCCCGTTGCCGTGGAAGGACGTCGACCACGGACCGGAATTCGTCGTGACCGAAACCGCGCCGATGCCCTGGTTGAATGATCCGACGTTGCCTTCGACGCGTCCTGCCAGCGCCGGACCGCCGATGCCGGTCTTGGTGACGATGTTGATGACGCCGCCGATGGCGTTGTCGCCATAGAGCACGGCGCCGCTATTACCTCTGGTTATTTCGATGCGTTCGATCGAGTCGCGCGGAAGCGTCGAAAGATCCACGCCCTGCAAATCAAGGTCATTCAGCCTGCGGCCATTCATCAGGATGAGGGTGTTTGAACTGGCGAAAGCACCGAATCCACGCAGGTCGACCGTGGTTCCCGCGCCGTTCACGCCGCCGTATAACGTCGTCAGTTGCACGCCGGGCGTCTGCGCGATGATTTCCTGCACGGTCAGGGCCGGCGAGCGCGCAATATCTTCGGCGGTAATAACGGTCGAAGATGCGCCGACGATACCGTTGAATTGCCGCTTCGCCGTCGTGTCGCCGCTCGCTGGCGCGGCGTTGGGGCTGCCGGTGGGCGAAGCGGTCGGCACCACGCGGCGCGAGCCCGACTCCTCATCGGTCGTGGGTTTGGCCCGGGTTCGGGTCGCGTCCACCGGCGCGCTGACCACGACCGGCGGCAACGAAGTTGGAGACGTCGCCTCCTGCGCTTTGGCGGGAGAACCGCCTGGAAAGACAACAGGCACAAGGAAAGCTGAAGCAAGCAAACAACTGCGACGCCGCTGTGCGGCTATGCGGATGGAAGACATGGTTAGGCCTCGGTATGACGTCAGTGGCACGTCACAGCGAACCAAGTCTCACCCTCGTGCTTTAAGCACTTGCGGTGAAGCTAATGTCTGTACTCCCCGACCGACATCTTCGCGTGTGACCACGGCTGACGGCAGGTCTCCTGGCTCGCGGGTCGTTACCTTTCGTCGCCTTCCCAGGACCGAGATTCCCAGTGGCCTGTGACGAAAGATTCACCGCTTACAGTTGCGGGGGCAGCCGCGGCATTGGGGAAACCTCCCCGCACCGCATTCCCTTTTGATCCCCAAGCAGGGAACCGTCGGGAATTATGGTAGAATTTTGTCAAGATCGGAGTCAATCCCATCTTTGCCCACACTTGCGCGCTTGTAATCCTGACTGGACGAGTGCGTCTTTTTTGCCGCATGAACCCTGTTGCCCGGCCGAAATCATAATATCCAGCACCGGCGCCGCCGGTTGGGGACGATGGATGAGCGTTGAGAACGTCATGGTGACGGCCGACATCGCAGCGCGCCGGCGAGCAGGTGTGACGGCGGCGCTTGTCGTGCTCGTCATGCTGCTGGTGCTGGCCTCGCTCGGGACCGGACCGGTGCGGCTGTCGCCGCTGACCGTGATCGATGCCTTGTTCGGCGGCGGCAGCGACGTGCGGCGGATCTCCTGCGTCGCGCTCAGCACGATGAGCTTGCCCGTCTGCTTCACCGTCAGCGGCACGATGAGCTTCGGCGCACGCGCGACGCCGCGCACGAACTCCTCGAAGGG
>DAIMKK010000270.1:3144-4546 GCA_036721745.1 Pseudolabrys sp.
GACCGTGATCGATGCCTTGTTCGGCGGCGGCGGCGACGTGCAGCAGGTGATCGTGCGGGAGATCCGGCTGCCGCGCACGATTCTGGGATTCGCGATCGGCGCCATTCTCGGCCTTTCAGGCGCGGCGCTGCAGGGGTTGCTGCGCAATCCGCTGGCGTCGCCCTCATTATTCGGCGCGCCGCAATCGGCCGCCTTCGGCGCGGTGCTGGTGATCGCGCTCGGTCTCGCCGATGTGCGATCCTATGCGCTTCCGGTCGCGGCGATCGCGATGGCATTCGCTTCGGTATTCGCGTTGCTGGCGATCGCCGGCCGCAACGCCGGATTATTGATTCTCATCCTGGCGGGGCTTGCGATCGCCAGTCTGGCGGGCGCTGCGACCGCGCTGGTGATGAATCTTTCCAGCAATCCGTTCGTGGTGCTGGAAATCGCGTTCTGGCTGCTCGGCTCGCTGGACGATCGCAGTTTCCGCCACGTCATGCTGGCGCTGCCGTTCATCGTGGCGGGCGCGATCCTTCTGTGGAGCCAGCGCAACGCCTTCCGCGCGCTCAGCCTCGGCGAGGAGACCGCGCAAAGCCTTGGCGTCGATGTCGGACGGTTGCGGCTCCTGGTGATCGCAGGCGTCGCGCTCGGCGTTGGCGGCGCGGTCGCCGTGTCAGGCACCATCGGCTTCATCGGGCTGGTCGCGCCGCATCTGGTGCGGCCGCTGATCGGCCACGACCCGGCGCGGTTGCTGGTTCCGAGCGCGCTCACCGGTGCTGCGTTGTTGTTATCAGCCGATATCGCCGTGCGCATCATTCCATCGACCAGCGACATCAAGGTGGGCGTGCTGACCTCGATCATCGGCGTGCCGTTTTTCCTCTATCTGATCATGCGCGAACGGCGCGCGCTCGGTGGAGGCGTCGCATGACCGCAGCAGCCTTTCTCACCGCGCAAGGCCTCAACGTAACATTGGCCGGCCGCGTTGTGCTGAACGATATCTCGCTCTCGCTATCGTCGGGACATCTGGTCGCGCTGGTGGGGCCGAACGGGGCCGGCAAGACCACGCTGTTGCGCGCGCTGGCGGGACTGGTGCCTTCTGACGGCGCCATCCAAGCCGGCGGCGATGCGCTGTCGTCGCTATCCTTACGCGACCGCGCGCGGCGTTTTGCCTATCTGCCGCAGGGTCACGTCGTGCATTGGCCGCTGCCGGCGCGGGATATCGTGGCGCTCGGCCGCTATCCGCATGGTGCGACCGACCCGGCGCGATTGACGGCTGGAGATGCCGAAGCGGTGCTGCGGGCGATGCGGGCGACCGATGTCGTGGAATTGCGCGAGCGCCGCGTCACGGAATTGTCCGGCGGCGAGCGCAGCCGCGTCGCGCTGGCGCGCGTGCTTGCCGTGGAAGCGCCGGTGATCCTGGCGG
>DAIMKK010000271.1:0-4541 GCA_036721745.1 Pseudolabrys sp.
GGCGGCTGCGGCATGATCTCGAAATTGGTCACCGACAGCGCGCCTTGGCGGATGGCGGTGCCGATGCAGTCCGATCCCGTGTCGCCGCCGCCGATTACCACCAATTGCTTGTCCTTGGCGATGATGGGCGATACGTTGCACCGGCTCGCCGCTCACGCGCCGGTTCTGCTGCGGCAGGAAATCCATGGCGAAATGGATGCCGTCGAGCTCGCGGCCGGGGATCGGCAAGTCGCGCGGCTTCTCCGCCCCGCCGGTCAAAGCCACCGCGTCATATTCCTTGAGCAGCTTCTCAACGGGAATGTTCACGCCCACATGGGCGCCGTAGTGGAAGGTCACGCCTTCGCCCTGCATCTGCGCCACGCGCAGGTCGACGATCCCTTTCTCCATCTTGAAGTCGGGGATGCCGTAACGCAGCAACCCGCCCGCCTTGGCGTGCTTTTCGAACACATGCACGTCATGCCCCGCGCGCGCGAGCTGTTGCGCGCAAGCGAGCCCCGCCGGGCCTGAGCCGATCACCGCCACCTTCTTTCCGGTCTTGTGGGTGGGCGGCTCCGGTTTGATCCAGTTATTCTCGATCGCCCGGTCGGCGATGGCGCATTCGATGGTCTTGATGGTGACCGGATTGTCCTCGATGTTGAGCGTGCAGGAAGCCTCGCAGGGCGCCGGGCAGACGCGCCCGGTCACCTCGGGAAAATTATTGGTCGAGTGCAGATTGCGCGCGGCCTCTTCCCAGTTGCCTTTGTAGACGAGGTCGTTCCAATCGGGGATCTGGTTGTTCACCGGGCAGCCGGTGTGACAATAGGGAATGCCGCAATCCATGCAGCGCGCGGCTTGGTCGCGGGTCTCTTTCTCCGGCAGCGGCAGGACGAATTCGCGCCAATGCTTGACGCGTTCTTCGACCGGGACATAGTCACGATCGTTCCGCTCAATCTCAAGAAAACCTGTAACCTTCCCCATCTGCCGTCACTCAGCCGCCTGCATGGTGCGCGCCTTCTCCATCTCGGCAAGCGCGCGGCTGAACTCAAGCGGCATCACTTTGCGAAACTTCGGCAGATACTCGCGCCAGCGCGCGAGGATTTCCTTCGCCCGCTCCGAGCCGGCGTAGCGGGCGTGATTGCTGATGAGATAATGCAGGCGCTCGCAGTCGTAGCGCGTCATGTCGGTGAGATCGCCGTGCATCTCGCCTTCAATCCACTCCGGCATTTCCTGCAATTCGACCATGCCGCGGTTGCAGCGCGTGGCGAAGCTGCCGTCCTCGTCCAGCACATAGGCAATGCCGCCCGACATGCCGGCGGCGAAATTGCGCCCCGTGCGCCCGAGCACGACCACGACGCCGCCGGTCATGTACTCGCAGCAATGATCGCCGGCGCCTTCCACGACAACGTTGGCGCCGGAATTGCGCACGGCAAAACGCTCCCCCGCCACGCCGCGGAAATAGCATTCGCCGGCGATGGCGCCGTAGAGCACCGTGTTGCCGACGATGATGGATTCCTCGGGCACCACGCCGGTGTCCACCGGCGGGCGGATGATGAGCTTGCCGCCAGAAATCCCCTTGCCGACATAGTCGTTGGCGTCGCCTTCAAGCTCAAAGGTCACGCCGTGCGCCAGCCACGCGCCGAAGCTTTGCCCCGCGGTGCCCTTCAGCTTCACCATAATGGTGTCGTCGGGCAGACCCGGATGTCCGTAGCGCTTGGCTACTTCGCCCGACAGCATCGCGCCCGCCGTGCGGTCGGTATTCTTGATCGCGGCCTCGATCTTCACCGGCGCGCCGCGGTCAAGGGCTGACTGCGACTCGGCGATCAGCTTGCGGTCGAGAATGTCGTGGATCTTGTGGTCCTGCGGTTCGCATTTGTAGATGTGCACGCCCGCGGGCGCTGCCGGCTTATGGAAGAGCCGCGAAAAATCGAGGCCCTTGGCCTTCCAGTGCTCCACCAGCTTGCGTTGGTCGAGCATCTGCATCTGACCGATCATCTCATCGAAACGCCGGTAACCGAGCGAGGCCATGATCTCGCGCACCTCCTCGGCGACGAAGAAAAAATAATTGATGACATGCTCGGGCTGGCCCTTGAACCGCTTGCGCAGCACGGGATCCTGCGTGGCCACGCCGACCGGGCAGGTGTTCAGGTGACACACCCGCATCATGATGCAGCCCGCTGCGATCAAGGGTGCGGTGGAGAAACCGAATTCGTCCGCGCCCAGCAATGCGCCTACGATCACATCGCGGCCCGTGCGCATGCCGCCATCGACCTGGACTGAGATGCGACCGCGGAGCCGATTCGCAACCAGCGTCTGGTGGGTCTCGGCAAGCCCGATCTCCCACGGCGAGCCCGCGTGCTTGATCGAGGTGAGCGGGCTTGCGCCGGTGCCGCCTTCGAAACCGGCGATGGTGACGTGATCGGCGCGCGCCTTGGAGACGCCGGCGGCGACGGTGCCGACGCCGACCTCGGACACGAGCTTTACCGACACCAGGCCCTCGGGATTGACGTTTTTGAGGTCGAAGATGAGCTGCGCCAAATCCTCGATCGAATAGATGTCATGGTGCGGCGCCGGCGAGATCAGCCCAACGCCGGGCATGGAATAGCGCACTTTGGCGATGGTCTTGTCTACCTTGTGGCCGGGCAACTGGCCGCCTTCGCCAGGCTTGGCGCCCTGCGCTATCTTGATCTGCATCATATCCGAATTGACGAGATATTCTGCGGTGACACCGAACCGCCCGGAAGCGACCTGCTTGATCGCCGAGCGCATGCTGTCGCCGTTCGGCAGCGGCTTGAAGCGGTCGACCTCCTCGCCGCCCTCGCCGGTGTTGGACTTGCCGCCGATGCGGTTCATGGCGATCGCCAACGTGGTATGCGCCTCGCGCGAGATCGAGCCGAAGGACATGGCGCCGGTCGAAAAGCGCTTGACGATTTCCTTCGCGGGTTCGACTTCCTCGATGGGAATCGGCTTGCGGCCATCTTCATCCGCCGCCTTGATGCGGAACAAGCCGCGGATATTCAGCAGCTTCTCCGCCTGCTCGTTGAGCTGCTTGGCATAGGCGCGGTAGTGATCCAAGGAGTTTCCGCGGACGGCGTGCTGCAACCCCGCCACCGTCGAGTCGGTCCACGCGTGATCCTCGCCGCGCACGCGGAACTGATATTCGCCGCCGACGTCGAGCGCCGTGCGATAGACCGGAGAATCGCCGAAAGCGTCGCGGTGGCGGCGAACCGCTTCCTCGGCGATCTCTTCCAGCCCCACGCCTTCGATACGGGTCGCGGTGCCAGTGAAGTAGGTGTTGACGAAATCCGCCTTCAGGCCGATCGCGTCGAAAATCTGCGCGCCGCAATAGGACTGGTAGGTGGAAATGCCCATCTTGGACATGACCTTGAGCAGGCCCTTGCCGACCGACTTGATGTAGCGCTTGATGATTTCCTTCTCGTCGAGCTTCTGCGGCAGCTGATCCCGCAACGCCACCAAGGTTTCGAACGCGAGATAGGGATTGATCGCCTCGGCGCCGTAGCCGGCCAGACAGGCGTAGTGATGGATTTCGCGCGGCTCGCCGGTTTCCACCACCAAGCCGACCGAGGTGCGCAGGCCCTTGCGGATCAGGTGATGATGCACGGCGGCGCAGGCCAGCAGCGCCGGGATCTGAATGCGGTCGGCGCCGGCCTTGCGGTCGGACAGGATGATGATGTTGCAATCCTCGCGCACCGCTTCCTCGGCGCGATCGCAAAGCTGGTCGATCGCCCATTCCATACCGGTGACGCCGTGCTCGGCCGGGAAAGTGGTGTCGAAGGTGCGCGACTTGAAATGTGAATTGCTGACCTCGGAGATCGAGCGGATTTTTTCCAGGTCCGCGTTGGTGAGGATCGGCTGCCGCACTTCCAGACGCTTAGTGCGCGATACGCCCTCGAGATCGAACAGGTTCGGCCGCGGTCCGATGATGGACACCAGGCTCATCACCAATTCTTCGCGGATCGGGTCGATCGGCGGGTTCGTCACCTGGGCAAAATTCTGCTTGAAATAGGTGAAGAGGAGTTTTGCCTTGTCCGACAGCGCCGAGATCGGCGTGTCGGTGCCCATCGATCCGACGGCTTCCTCGGCGGTGACCACCATCGGCTCCATGAGGAGCTTGAGGTCTTCCTGGGTGTAGCCGAAGGTCTGCTGGCGATCGAGCAGGGACAGATTTGACCGCGCGGCTTTTCCGTGCACCGGAGGCAAATCTTCCAGCACGATCTGCGTACGCCGCAGCCACTCCTTGTAGGGATGGCTGCGCGCCAGCGTTGACTTCAGCTCCTCGTCGGGAATGACCCGGCCCTCGTCGAGGTCGACCAGCAGCATCTTGCCCGGCTGTAGCCGCCACTTGCAGACGATGTCGCGCTCGGGGATCGGCAGCACGCCAACTTCCGAAGCCAAGATGATACGGTCGTCACGGGTGAGCAGATAGCGCGCAGGCCGCAGCCCGTTGCGGTCGAGTGTGGCGCCGATCTGACGTCCGTTGGTGAAGGCGATCGCGGCCGGGCCGTCCCACGGCTCCATCAGTGCGGCGTTGTATTCGTAAAAGG
>DAIMKK010000272.1:0-933 GCA_036721745.1 Pseudolabrys sp.
CTACGGCATCATCACCATTCCTTACGCCGGCGCGTTGCTGCAGGGCATCTACGATCTCCCCGCGGTCAAATATGACGGCTACCGGGTCTATGCCAATCTGCCGCCCTGCGGCGCCATGCGCGGTCACGGATCGGTCGACGTGCGGCACGCGTTCGAATGTCTCGTCGACCGCATGGCGCGCGAGCTCAAGCTCGATCCCTTTGCCGTGCGGCGCGCCAATTTACTGCAGGCGCCGACCCGCACGTTGAACGATCTCGTTGTGAACAGCTACGGCCTCGGCGAATGTCTCGACAAGGTCGAGCGCGCCAGCGGCTGGCGCGAGCGCCTCGGCAAGCTGCCGCCGGGCAAGGGCCTTGGCATGGCCTGCTCTCATTATGTCAGCGGCGCCGCGAAGCCGATTCACCGCACCGGCGAGCCGCACGCGTTGGTCAACCTCAAGCTGGATTTCGACGGCGGCGTGACCGCGCTCACCGGCGCCGCCGATATCGGCCAAGGTTCCTCCACCATGGTGGCGATCGCCGTGGCGGAGACGATGGACATCTCGCTCGACCGAATCCGCGTCGTCGCCGCCGACACCGCGGTCACCCCCAAGGACAACGGCGCTTATTCGTCGCGCATCACGTTTATGGTCGGCAACGCCGCGATCGATGCCGCCAAGAATCTCAAGGCCGTCCTCGTCGCCGCCGCCGCGAAAAAGCTCGAGGCGAAGCCGGAAGACATTGAATGCGGCGAGGTGTTCCGCGTCGGCAGCGGCAAACAAGCGAGCCTGCCTTTTGCCGATGTCGTGGCCGCCGCGCTGGTCGACGAAGGCGCTATCACCGTGAAGGGATCGTTCACCTGCCCGCCGGACATGCAAGGCGGCAAGCACCGGGGCGGCGCGGTCGGCTCCACCATGGGATTCAGCTACGGCGCACAAGTCGTCGAGGTCAGCGT
>DAIMKK010000272.1:943-4538 GCA_036721745.1 Pseudolabrys sp.
CATAGTGACCGTCCAGCGCCATCAGCTGTTCATGGCTGCCGTGCTCGATGATGCGACCGGCCTGGTCAGCGTCGACAAAGTGTGGGTGGCGCTCGATTGCGGCCACGCCATCAACCCGTTGGCGGTCGAAGGACAGATCGAAGGATCGGTCTGGATGGGGATGGGGCAAGCGATGTGCGAGGAGACCCGCTACCTCGAGGGCCTGCCGGCGCATGCGAGCCTGCTCGAATACCGCATGCCGACCATCGCGGAATCCCCGCCGATCGAAGTTCAGATCGTGGAAAGCCACGACCCCTATGGGCCGTTCGGCGCCAAGGAAGCGAGCGAAGGCGCGCTGGCCGGTTTCCCGCCGGCCGTGGTCAACGCCATCGCCAACGCGATCGGCATCGACCTCAACGAATTGCCGGTGACGCCAGACCGGGTCATGGAGGCGCTCATCCAGCGCCGGCGGCAGGCGCGGCTCGCTAAGACCGTGAAGGCCGCATCATGACCGCACCGTTGACCGAGTTTCGTCTGGCCCAGCCGGGCACCGTCAAAGAAGCGATTGCGGCCTGTCTCAAGCATCCCGGCAGCCGCTACGTCGCGGGCGGCACCGACCTCGTTGTGAACATGCGGCGTGGCATCAACAACCCGGATCTGCTGGTCGACCTTTCCGGCATCGACGAACTGACCGAGATTAAGATCGATGGCCGCGGCGTGGCCATCGGCGCCGGTGTGACCATCGCCGCGCTTGCCAGCAATGCGGCGATCGCCAGCCAATATCGCGCGCTCGCGCAAGCCGCGGCAGCGATCGCCGGGCCCGGTCATCGCGCCATGGCGACTGTCGGCGGCAATCTGTGCCTCGATACCCGCTGCATCTACTACAATCAAAGCGAATGGTGGCGGAGCGCCAACGCCTATTGCCTCAAGAATCGCGGCGATGTCTGTCACGTCGCCCCGCAGGGACAGCGCTGTCATGCCGCCTTCAGCGGCGATCTCGCACCCGCGTTGCTCGTGTATGGCGCCGAGGTCGACATTGCCGGCCCGCAAGGCCAGCGTCGAATTTCTCTGAGCGATCTCTATGTCGAGGATGGCAAGGCCCATCTCGCTCTCGCCGCCGGTGAACTCATCGTGGCGGTGCATGTGCCTGCGGCGGCGCCTCTGGCAGCCTATGAAAAAGTGCGTGTGCGCGGCGCCATCGATTTTCCCTTAGCGGGCGTGGCGGTTGCGCTCGCCGTATCCGGAGCAAACATCGGTTCGCTCCGCATCGCGCTCACCGGCACGAATTCCCGGCCATTCCTGCTCGCCGGTACGGAGGCCTTTGCCGGCCGACCAGTGGACGAGAAGCTGCTGCAGGAGATCGATCGGCTGGTGCAGAAGCAGGTGCAGCCCATGCGCACCACGATCGCATCGGCGAATTATCGCCGCGTCGCCGCCGCCGCGCTGGCCCGGCGTCTGACGGCAAGGCTGTTCGCCGAAGCCACGGCTTAAGCCGCGAAATTTAGGCGGGAATAACCGCGGTCGCTTCCAGCTCGATTTTTGCCGGCGCATCAAGAAGATCGGCGACGAAAATCATGCTCATCGCGGGGAAGTGATTCCCGATCAGCGATTTCCAGATGCGTCCGAGTTCGCGCCGGCCCGCGAGATAGCCGGGCTTGTCGATGCAGAATGCCGTCATGCGGCAAATGTGGGCCGGTTTGGCCCCGGCCTCCGCCAAAATCGCGATGATGTTTTTAAGCGCCTGCTCGAATTGCGGAACGAGTTCTTCGCTTTGGAATTTCTGATTGGCATCCCAGCCAACCGTGCCGGCAACGAATACGATGCGGCCCGCCGGCACGCTGATGCCATTGGCATAGCCGATCGGCGGCAGCCAGCCGGCCGGTTGGAGAATCTGCGCTGACATTAACGCAGCGCCCGCAAGGTGCCGCGCACCGCGCTGCGATCGTCATTGGCAAGCTGACGCAGCTTGGCAACGTCTCTGACGACGACGTGCGAGGCATCAACCACGACGCCGATACTGCGCAACCGCGCAAAGGCACGCGATAGCGACTCCGGCGTCAAGCCGAGACGACCCGCGATCAGAACCTTGTCGTAGGGCAGCGCGACCGCACAATGTCCCTGCTCTGCCACCGACAGCGACGCGAGAAATTCGGCGACCCGCTGCACGCCGCTTTGCGCCTTGAGCTGCTCGACCTGTTGCACGAGATGATGCATGTGCTGGGAGATCGATGCGATCATGCCCAGCGCGATATCGGGACTTTCGCGGATGCAACGGACGATGTGATCGGCCGGGATGCGTGCGACGCGGGCTTCGCTCACCGCTTCGGCGGTCGCCATATACCGATTGCCGGTGAAGGCGACGGCCTCCGCAAAGCTTTGGCCCTTCGTCATGATTTCAATCACGGTTTCATCGCCGGATGGCGTGCTGCGGTAAAGTTTCACCCAGCCGTCGATCACGATGAAAAACGAAGTCGCCGGATCGTCTTGGCGCATTATCCACTCGTGCGGCCGCAACATGAGAGCTGTTGCGGGCGAGATAATGTGCTCGACGGTCTCCGCTTTGAGTCCCCGGAAAACCGCGATGCGGGTAACGATTTGAAGATCGCCGGCCGTCAGTTTTGAAGCCATGGATCAAGCCTTTGATCGAGCCAACCTTACTCAAGGTGCCGATCGGCTCGCCCGCCTTGATCTCGATCAAGGATTACCGGATCGCAAATTTTCATTTATGTTGCGCTGCACAATGAAAGGCCGATCGGCGCGCAAATCATCGGCATTTAGGTCGCCGGACGCGGTTGGCCGCGGCCACCGAGGACTGTCGAAATAAACTACCTTCCGTAAATCAAAGGCGCGATTGATCGCGCCGGCCCGGCGGATCGGTCTTCGAACGGCGCCCACTGCTGCTGCCGCGGCGGTCCACCAGTTTGCGCATCGTTGCAATGGTGATCGAGCCAAGGGTCGCGCGCGCGATATCGTCGATCTCATTGAGAACTTCACGTAAGGCAAGGTCTTCGGGCGTCGCATCGGCCGCCCCGCTGTCGTGCTCAACGGAGCTCAATTCTTCGAACAGCTGGGCTACGTCCAGCAGCGTCGTTCGCCGCGGATTGCCGGCGAATTGATATCCGCCACCTGCGCCGCGCACCGAGCGGACGAGGCCGGCACGCCCCATGACGTGCATGACCTTGGCCAGGTGGTGACTGGAGACGCCGTATTTCTCGCCGATGTCCGCGACGGAAAGCTGTCGCCCTTCGCTCGCGGTCAGTTCCAATGCCGCGAAGATGGCAAGCCGGGTCGAAATTTGCAGCCTCATGACATCGCCATCCCGTTAATCGAGATCTTTCTCAAGCTGGATGTAGGGTCCGGCCATCATGCCCTCGCTGCGGAAAAACAACATGGGAAGATGGGCATCCCTTGCCACCATGGTGCGCATCTTGCCGACGCCGGCCTTCTTGAATTCGTTGGAGATCGCTTCGAACAACTCGGTAGCAACGCTTTGCAAACGCATCTCCGGCTCGACCGACAGCGCGAAGACCCAGCCGCAGGGCGTCGAGCCGAATTCCCAGGCGCGGACCTCGCCGATGATGAATCCGAGCACATGCGGATCCGCCTCGTCCGTGCG
>DAIMKK010000273.1:0-4538 GCA_036721745.1 Pseudolabrys sp.
TCGCTCGGCGCGCTGCCGATCAGCCGCTCGATCATGGCGCGGGCGGCGTCCTCGGCGATGGCGCGCACATTGCCCATGGCCGCTTGTTTGGTGGCGGCGATGGATTTCTCCGCCTCGGCCAGCTTGGCGTTGAGCCCACCCTCGAGCGACTTGCGGGCGGCATCCGCTGCGGCCGCCTGCTTGTCGCGCATTTCGTTGGCGATGGCCTGCGCGCGGGCGCGGGCATCGGCCAGCGCCTTTTCATAGGCCGCGACCGCTTCGTCGGACTGGGTCTTGAGTTTTCCTGCCTCGGCGATGTCGTCGGCGATGCGTTTCTGCCGGCTCTCGATGATCTTAGCCACGCGCGGCAGCGCCAGCTTCGACATCAAGACGTAAAGCAGGACGAAGGCGATCGCGAGCCACACGAGCTGCGAAGCGAAGGTCTGCGACTGGAACGGCGGAAAGCCGCCGTGCCCGCCTTCCGCAGGGTGCTCCGTGCTTGTCTTATGGGCCGGCTCGGCCATCGTCAGCTCCGGCGTGCTTGGCTTAGAGCGCGAACAGCAGCAGCAGCGCGATCAGCAGCGAGAAGATGCCGAGCGCCTCGGTGATGGCGAAGCCGAAGATCAGGTTGCCGAACTGTCCCTGCGCGGCGGACGGATTGCGCAGAGCGGCGGCCAGGTAATTGCCGAAGATGATGCCGACGCCGACGCCCGCGCCGCCCATGCCGATGCAGGCGATGCCCGCACCGATGTATTTCGCTGCCACTGGATCCATATACCCTACTCCTTCTGGTTCTACTTTTTCGGTCGGGCCTCAGTGGCCCGGGTGTATCGCATCGTTGAGATAGATGCAGGTGAGGATGGCGAAGACGTAAGCCTGCAGGAACGCCACCAGCGTCTCGAGCGCGATCAGAACGACGATCATCGCGAACGGCAGCACGCCGCCGGCCCAGCCGATCGCGCCCATGGCGCCGCCCATCAGGATGATGAAGCTGGCGAACACCTGCAGCGTAATGTGGCCCGCCAGCATGTTGGCGAACAGACGCACGCTGTGCGAGATCGGCCGTGAAATGAACGACAGAATCTCGATGAAGACGATGAGCGGCAGGATGTAGATCGGCACGCCCTTCGGCACGAACAGGTTGAAGAAATGCAGGCCGTGGCGGATGAGGCCGTAGATCAGCACGGTCAGGAACACGGTGATCGCGAGCGCCGCGGTCACGATGATGTGGCTGGTGACGGTGAAAGTGTAAGGAATGAGGCCGATAAAGTTCACGGTCAGGATGAACATGAACAGCGTGAACACGAAGGGGAAGAATCTCATGCCCTCGGCGCCGGCGGTCGAGCGCACCGTGGTGGCGACGAATTCGTAGGCGATCTCGGCGGCCGATTGCAGGCGCGAGGGCACCAGGCCGCGTCGGGCGGTGCCGATCACCAGGAAGGCGGTGATGGCGACGACCGCCGCCAGCATGAAGGCGGCGGAATTGGTGAAGGCGATCTCGGTATTTCCAACCTTGGCGATCGGAAAGAGATCGACGATGCGAAACTGATGGATGGGATCGACGGCCATGGTCTCAATTTTCTTGGCGCATGATCTGGTCCGAAAACCGGTTCCCACTTTTCGGGATCATGCGCTAGTCGTTCAGATGTCTCTCGCGGACGACTCCGGCCGCGCGCATCACGTTAAGGACCCCGGCGGCGAAGCCGAGCAGCAGAAACACAATCAACCCCCACGGCGAAATTCCCAGCCAGCGGTCGAGCAGCCAGCCGATCAACGCGCCTACGACCACGCCCGCCACCAGCTCGGTCGAAAGCCGGAAACCGCGGGCGAACGCCGAAGCATCGGCGGCCGAACGAGGACTGAAGTCGTTTTCGGATGGCCGGCTCGCAGTTTCGAGCCGTTCGCCGAGACGCTGGAGCCTCGCGGAGAGAGCAGCCTCGTCGTCCGGCGGTTCCTTGCGATCACCTTTGCCGCGCGTGCCGTCAGCCATGCTTTCGACTCGCGTGGATTTAAAGGCCTCGCTCTTGCCCCGCCGCCCTAAAAGCCGCGCGGACCATACTGATCGGGTCTATTCGAGTCAAGAAACCGGCTCCGCAGCGTAAGCGTTTGATATTGTGCGCTAAATGCAATATTTTTCACCCGCTTCGGCGGCGTTGCGTGCACCGCCGCAATGCTGTCAACAGAGAACGCGAGGCTCGGGTTCAGGCGGTGGTGTGCGGGTGGTAGGCTTATCCGCCCCAGCGCAGGAGTTAAGAGGAACATCGCGATGCGTAACTCGACGTTTGCCCTTGCCGTCCTGCTGGCCTGCGCGGCTTCGCCCGCGCTGGCGCAAGGCGGCCAAGGCACGCAGCCGGTCGAGCCTCCCCAGGATGCCCAAACCGCCCCGAGCGCGCCGGCCATCATCCCGTCCAACCCGCCAAGCCGTTTCGCCTTCAACCGCGTCGATGGCGGATTCCTGCGCCTCGATAATCAGACCGGAAAGATCGCGTTCTGCAGTCCGCAGCCCATCGGCTGGGCCTGCCAGGCGGTACCTGAAGACCGCGACGCGATGGAGAAGGAGATCGCGCGCCTGCGGGACGAGGTCGCAAGCTTGAAGTCCGAGCTTGCGGCGCTGCGCGAGCCGCCGCCGCCGCGGCCGCCTGCTGATCTGACGCCGCAGCCGCCGGCAGATCTGAAGCCGCCGCCTCCCGACAAGAGCGAAGACACGACCAAATTGCGCGAAGACCTCGCGCGTGCCCGCGCCGCTTTCGAAAGTGCCTGGCGCCGGCTGGTCGAGATCATCGCCCAACTCCAGAAGGACATGATGCGCAAGGGCTGATCCGGCCCGGCGTCATGCGCGCCTAACGTGCCTGATCGAATATTGGGTATCACCGAGGTTACGCCGCAACTGATTGCGACCGCGACGTTGCGCCTGAACACACCCGGCGCCGGCTTCACCGACATCACCCATCATGCGGCAAACTTCCTGGCGCAATGCCGCGCGGGCGAGGGGGCGTTGCTGATCTTTCTGCGCCACACCTCGGCCTCGCTCGTCATCCAGGAAAATGCCGATCCCGACGTGCAAGCCGACCTCATTTCCGCGCTCGACCGTCTCGCCCCG
This sequence comes from Pseudolabrys sp., assembly GCA_036721745.1. GTDB lineage: Bacteria > Pseudomonadota > Alphaproteobacteria > Rhizobiales > Xanthobacteraceae > Pseudolabrys. Next base: position 3,080 of record DAIMKK010000273.1, read on the forward strand.
CAAGACGCGCCCTGGATTCACGATGTGGAGGGGCCGGACGACATGCCGGCGCATGTGAAGGCCATGCTCAGCGGCGTGTCGCTACACGTGCCGGTGACCGGAGCCAAGCTCGCGCTCGGCACCTGGCAGGGCATCTATTTGGTCGAACACCGGCGGGCGCCGCACACGCGCGAGATCGTCCTGCAATTCGTCGGCAGCCGCTGAAAAAAAGTGCGGGGCCGAACGGGCCCCGCACGCAGTCTATATTGCCAGTCTGGCGATTACGCTGCTTTCGTATCCTCGTCCCAGATGCTCATCTGGCGAGTCTCGGGCATCAGGAACAGCGAGAGCACGAGGCACACCGCGGGAACAGCGATCGGGTAGATCAGCGCATAGCCGAGACTGCCCGTCGCCGTGTAAGCCGCCGTGGTGATGAATGGCACCAAGCCGCCGCCCCAGCCGTTCCCAATCATGTACGGCATAGATACCGACGTGTAGCGGATCCTGCCTGGGAAGAATTCAGCCAGGAACGCGCCGATCGGCCCGTACACCATGCCGACATAGCAGACCATGATGGCGACGATGAGAATCGCGACCGGCATGTTGATATGACCGGGCTGCGTGACCGCTCCGAGCCACGTATACAGCGGATAGTAAGTAACCGCCGCAAGGAAGAAGCCGCCCAAGATCACCGGCTTGCGTCCGATCTTGTCGGACAGCCAGCCGAACAGGATGAGCGACGGAGTCCCGATCACCAGCCCGATGCCGACGATCCAGGAGGTGGTCAACGTGTCCACCTTGGACACCGTCTGCAGGTAGAACAGCGCCCAGAACTGGCTCGAGTACCAGACCACGCCTTCGCCCAAGACCACGATGGTGGCGATCACCACGTACTTGAAATTTTGGGGATTGAGGAAGGCCTCGCGCCAGGGGTTCTTGCTCGTCTTGCCCTTGGCCTTGATCTCCTCATAGACCGGCGACTCCTCGAAGTTGGCCCGCATGTACATGGTGACGAATACCAGCAGGAAGGAGCACAAGAACGGGATGCGCCAGGCCCAGTCGTTGAACACGGCTTCGCCAAAATAGGTGCGGGTAGCGATGATGATGATGAGCGACAGCACGATGCCAAGCGTCGGCGAGGTCTGCAGCCAACCGGTATAGTAACCGCGGCGGTCTTCCGGCACGTGCTCGGCGACATAGGTGATGGCGCCGCCGTATGAGCCGCCCAGGCAAAGTCCCTGGATCATGCGCAAACCGAACAAGATGAACGCGGCGCTCAAGCCGATCTTATCGAAGGTCGGGATCAATCCGATCGCGCCGGTGCCGAGAGCCATGCCGACGAGCGTTAAGATGAAGGTATATTTGCGGCCGACGCGGTCACCCAGCCAGCCGAACACGAAGGCCCCCAATGGCCGGACCAGGAAGCCGGCGGTGAACAGCGCGATCGTGCTGAGCAGGGCGGCGACGGGGTGGCTCTTTT
>DAIMKK010000274.1:0-4536 GCA_036721745.1 Pseudolabrys sp.
CGCGGCTGCGCAGAGGCAGGCGGCGAGGCGGGGCATCATGGATTTCCTCCGTCGGTCAAATGTCGGCTACGCAGCCAATTTTTTTATTATTCAGCCGCATGTCGCGGACGTTGTAAAGGTTATCGTTTGATATCAAACTATGTGGCTGGATGCCGGTTTGGCGCGGTCGGTTGAGGACGGGTGCAGTGCGGACAAGCAAATCGAGCGGCCGCGTGCGGCGCGGCAAAAAGGGTGAAACCATTGCCGAATCGATCAGATTCGGCCCGCTCGAATACTGGGTCGGGTTCAATCTGCGCATGGCGCAGGAGCACGCCTTCCAGGCGTTTTCGCGCCGCTCGCAGGAAATCGGCGAAAGCCCGGGCCGCTTCGCCACGTTGACGCTGATCGCCCGCAACCCGGGCATCAGCCAGACCGAATTGAGCCATGCCAACGGCCGCGACAAATCGAGCCTCACGCCCGTGGTCGAGGAATTGGTGCGGCGCGGCCTGGTCGCGCGCAAGCGCATGCGCGAGGACCGGCGCACCTATCGGCTGAATGTGACGCCGGCCGGCAAGAAGACGCTGACCATGCTCACGCGCTGCGCGCGCCGGCACGAACGTGTGCTCGATAGCATCATCGGCCTGCGCGACCGCAAACTGTTTCTGCAAATCTTGAAGAAGATCGCGGCGGAGATCGAATGAGCGCTAGCGATTGAACTTCGCCCGCATCGCTTCCGGAATTGGCTGCGATTTGTAGCGGCCGGGCTTGGCCGGATCGTGCACCACCCACACCCGCGTTTCCACGCATTCGACGCAGGTCAATCCCTTGTGGGTAATGTGATGGGCGACTTCAAAACTGGCGTGGCCGAATGTCACCGCCGATTCCACCGCGACGTTGTCGCCGCAGCGGGTGGGCCGCACAAAGCGCGCGCGCGTGCGCGCCAGCGGGTAGCCGGCGGATTTGAACGCCTTGAACATTTGAAACATCGTCATGCCGAGCGCGCGCTCGAACAGCGCCGCGGTCGAAGCGTCGAAGATCTCGAAATAGCGCGGATAGAAAACGATGCCGGCGGGATCGCAGTCGGCCCACTCGATGCGCACCTTGCGGCTGTTGCTGAAGGCGGTCACGGGATCATGCGCTAGCGCAGCGCCATGCGCAGCGCGCCGTCGAGGCGGATCACCTCGCCGTTGAGATAGGAGTTGTGGACGCAATGCAGCACCAGTGCGGCGAATTCGCGCGGCTCGCCCAGGCGCTTGGGGAACGGCACCGAGGCGCCGAGCGAATCCTGCGCCTCTTGCGGCAGCGCGCGCAGCATCGGCGTGCCGAAAATGCCCGGCGCGATGGCGAGCACGCGTACGCCGAACTGGGCGAATTCGCGCGCCGCCGGCAAAGTGAGTGCGGCGACGCCGCCTTTCGACGACGAATAGGCGGCTTGCCCGATCTGGCCCTCGAAAGCCGCAACCGAGGCGGTCGACACGATCACGCCGCGCTCGCCATCGGCGAAAGGTTGCAGCGGCTGCATGGCGGCGGCCACGAGCCGCATCATGTTGAAGCTGCCGATCAGGTTGATGCGGATGACCTTCTCGAAATCCTCCAGCGGCATCGGCCCATCGCGGCCGACGATACGCTTGGCTGGCCCGATGCCGGCGCAATTGACCAAGATGCGTGCCGGGCCGTGCGCGGCGGCGGCCTGCTTGACCGCCGCCTCGGCAGACGCGCTATCCGCCACGTCGCAGGTCACCGCGATGCCCTTGATGCTGGCGGCCACGTCGGCGGCGCCTTTTTCGTTGAGATCGAAAACCGCCACCTTGGCGCCGCTGGCTGCGAGCGCGCGCGCGGTGGCCGCTCCCAGTCCGGATGCGCCGCCGGTGACGATCGCCGCTTGTCCCTTGATTTCCATTGCCCGGATTCCCTTAAGCGCCTTTAGATGGCGATGACGTGAGACGATAGCGGCGCCGCATAAAGCTCGTCCACCAGCGCGGCGCGATTTTTCAAGACCGCGCGCTGGTTGATCGATCCCTTGTCGGTCATTTCGCCTTTGTCCATGGAGGCCGGCTCCGCCATCAGAATGGCGCGCATGACGCGCGTCGACGAGCCGGGGCTTGCGGCCGCCAGCGCTTGCAGCAGGCCGGCGAATTTCAACCGCACCCGTATGTCGTCGAGGATGGCGGCGGGCGCCGCATCGGCCGCATGCTCGGGCGCCAACTTGCGGCAGGCCTCGACGTCGGGAAACACCAGCGCCACGATATCGTCGCGGTCGGGGCCGGCGAACACCACGTCGCGTACGTATGGCGCGAAGGCATCGATGAAGCGCGCGCGCAACGGCCCGACGCTGACCCAGGTACCGGTCGACAGCTTGTAGTCCTCGGCGATGCGGCCGTCGAACAGGAAGCCTTTGCCGGGACCGGCGGGGTCGACGAATTTCAGCGCGTCGCCGATCTTGTAGAAGCCGTCCGCGTCGAACGCTTCGCGCGTGAGCTGCTCCTGCCGCCAGTAGCCGGGCGTGATGTGCGGCCCGCGCAGGCGCGCTTCCAGTTTGCCATCGTTCGGCACCAGCTTGAGTTCGACGCCCGGCGCCGGCAGCCCGATATTGCCCGGCCGGTCGAAATCGAAAGTGCAGGCGAGCGCCAGCGGCGAGGTCTCGGTCGAGCCGAGCGAGGACAAAAAGATGATGCGCTCGCCGGTGGTCTCGACCGCGAGCTGGGTGAGGTCGTCCCAGGTGGTCTGGTTTAAGCCGGCGCCGGCGTAAAACAGCACCTTCAAGCGGCTGAAGAAATTCTTGCGCAGTGCGTCGTCGGCGCGGAAATGCGGCACCAGCGCCTCGTAACCTTTAGGAACGTTGAAATAGATGGTCGGCGCGATCTCGCGCAAATTGCGCGCGGTCTTCGGCACGCCCGGCGGCGTCGGGTTGCCGTCGTCGATATAGAGCGAGCCGCCGTTGACCAGCATCATGTTGAAGTTGTGGTTGCTGCCGAAGGTGTGGCTCCAGGGCAGCCAATCCACCACCACCGGCGGCTCGTCGGCGACGAAAGCAAAGCCGGCGCCGATCATGGCCTGATTCGAGCACAGCATGCGGTGGGTGTTGATGACGCCCTTGGGATTTCCGGTCGAGCCGGAGGTGAACAGAAATTTTGCAATCGTGTCCGGCGTGACTTGGCGCTGCGCGGCGGCGACGCCGGTGTCGTCTTCGGCGCCGACGAGATCGGCAAATAAAGTCGCCTTGCGATTCCCTGGCGGATTGCGGGTGACCACCAGCTCGGCGTCGCCCGGCAGCGCCGCCGCGATGGCGCGCCCGAACGGACCGCCGTCATTGGCGAACACCATGCCGGGCGTCAGCAGGTCGACGATGGCGCGCAACTTGCCGAAGTCGGTCGACAGCAGCGAATAGGCCGCCGAGATCGGCGCATAGGGAATGCCGACGCCCATCGCGGCCAGCGCCAGCAGCGCATGCTCGATATCGTTGCCGGAAATGATCGCGATCGGCTTGTCAGGGGAGAGTCCGCGGCGCAGCAGCGCAGCGCCGATGCGCCGGGTTTGCGCCAGCACTTGCGCATAGCTGAGCGTTCGCCACGCGCCGGAAGCATCGCGCTGCGCGAGAAACAGCCGGTCGGGCGCAGACTTGGCCCAATGTTCCAGCGGCTCGTTCAGCGTGGCGTGATAGGGCGCCAACACCTGCGCGGTGCGGATATGGATGACGCCGCTGGCCTCGCGCTCCAGCACGGCATCGAAAGCGCCCAGCCGCACCGGGCGCAAGGGCGCCGATGTGCGCAAGACTGATGCCGGCGCGATGCTCATGTCGGGTCGCGCGTCACCTTGGGCGCGCGCTTTTCCAGAAAATCCTTGAGCCGTGCTTTGGCCTCGCCGTCGGCTTGCGCGATCGACGACATCAACGCCTCCACCGCGTAGCCGCTCGCCGGGTCCATCTCGGCGATGCGCGGCAGCGCGTGCATGACTGCGAAATTGGTCAGCGGCGCATTGGCGGCGATGCGGGTGGCGAGTTCGAGGCCCTTGGCGAAGCCTTTGCCGGGTTCGACCAGGTAGGTCGAGAGCCCCATGGCCTGGCCTTCTTCGGCCGAATAGGTGCGGCCGGTGAGCATCATGTCCATCATGCGCGCGACGCCGATCAGCCGCGGCAGCCGCACCGAGCCGCCGCCGCCGACATAGATGCCGCGGCTGCCTTCGGGCAGCGCGTAATAGGCGGTGCGTTCGGCGATGCGCACATGCGCGGCCGCCGCCAGTTCCAACCCGCCGCCGACCACGGCGCCATGCAGCACCGCGACCACCGGCACCTTGCCGAACTGGATCTTCTCGAAGGCGCGATGCCACAGGCCGGAATGCGCGATGCCCTGTTTGATGTCGCGCTCTTGCAGTTCACTGAGATCGAGCCCGGCGGAGAAATGCTCGCCCTCGCCGTACAGCAGCACCGCGCCGATGCCGTCGGGCAGCGCGGTGAAGAATGTCTCGATACCGATGATGGTTTCATCGTCGAGCGCGTTGCGCTTCTGCGGCCGCGCCAGTTTCAAAATGGCGACGTCGCCTTGCCGCTCGGCTGAGAGC
>DAIMKK010000275.1:0-598 GCA_036721745.1 Pseudolabrys sp.
TGCGCGGCACATTCGGTGGAGAGGCTGTCCTAGCCCTTGGGCAATACAAGCAATTCGTCCTTGAGCGCATGACCACGCACCTGATGCGCGCCCTGGTCGACGGGCCGCTCGAAAATCGCATCGCGCGCGGGCTGGCCTTCACGCTGCTGAGCATGGCCGCCGGTGCGGTGTCGATCCAGACCAAAAACATAATCGGAGGCAAAGACCCCGAGAGCATGACCGATCCTAAGTTTTGGGTGTCTGCGTTCGGCCGTGGCGGCGCTGGCGGCGTGTACGGCGATATCCTGACGGCCGCGCTTGAGGGCAACCGCAGCGGCCTCGATATTGCAGCGCAACTTGCCGGCCCGATCCCCGGCCTGGTCGGCGACGTCGCCAAGCTCACCACGTCGCCGATCCGGCGCGAGGTCGAGGACGCCAGCGGCGGCCGGCCGTCAAAGCAGACTTTCGCACATGAGGCATTCGGCATTGGCCGGCGTTGGACGCCTAACACCTGGTACACAAAGCTCGCCGTCGACCGAATGCTGTGGGACAAAATGCAGGTTCTTATGGACCCGAATTATCGGCAGTCATTCCGGCGGGCCGAGCAGAACGCCAAGCA
>DAIMKK010000275.1:608-3939 GCA_036721745.1 Pseudolabrys sp.
GGTTCAGGCTTCTGGTGGGGGCAGGGTGCATCCGCCCCGCAGCGCGCGCCGGACCTTTCGACCGTGGGCCGCCATTGAGCGGTGCGTTGCACCTGTAGAGGCCAGCGGGCAGTTTGCCGGCCATGACGGCCAAACCCCCGCTGCCCGACATTGAACGGCGCACCACGTACACGCCGGCCGCCAGCACGGGGCCATTCAATGTGGGCTTCGACCTCTACGGCGACAGCACCGATTACGCAAACTGGATCGAGGTTTAACGGCGTCAAGCTGAACGTCGCGACGGATTGGACGCTGGCCTCGCCGTCCGGCCCGGTCGGAACCTTGGCACGTCCTATCCAAGACGCGCAGGTGACGCTTATCGTTGCCGCGACAGGAACACTCAATATCGTCGGCTGCGAACGCCCACGCCGCGGGACGCAGCTCGTTGAGGGCAAAGGCTTTACGGCCCACGATTTCAATCAGGCATACACCGATCTGAAAGTCATCACGCGCGAAATGTGGGACAAGTTTGCCCGCGTTGTGCGCGCTCCGGCCGGCGAGACGATGGCGATATTGCCGCCGGCCGCCACGCGCGCCAATTTGCCAGCGGCGTTCGACGCCTTCGGCAACCTGATAGCCGCCCTGGTCGCACCGCAAACCGCGACGATTTCGACCGCGATGTTACCCGTCGTCTCGGCCGCGAGCACCGCAGCCGCACAGGTCGCGATGGGCGTCACCGCTATTCCGGTTGGCTCCGAAATAGATTGGCCCGGCCTCGTCGCGCCGTCAGGCTGGTTTTTAGAATTCGGGCAAGCCGTAGGGCGCTCCTCCAATCCAGGTCTTTTAACGGTTCTTGCGCCGACTTTTTCCTGCGTCGTGACCTCCGGTTCTAACCTCATCACGGGGATTTCCAGCACTGACGGCTGGCCTGCCGCAGTGCCGGTTGAAGGGCCAGGCTTTCTCGTACCCGGTACAACGCTCACGGCCACCGGGCCGACCACGGCCACGGCTAGCTTGAATGCGTCGGCCAACGCAGCATCTATCACGATCTTCCCGTTCGGAAACGGCGACGCCTCGACCACGTTCAACGTGCCTGACGCCCGCGGTATTGTGTTCGCCGGCAAAGACAACATGGGCGGCACGGCGGCCAACCGCTTAACGTCCACCTATTTTGCCGACGCGACGGCAATTGGAAAGCTCGGTGGTGGTCAAAGCCACACGCTCACGACGCCGGAAATGCCGGTACATTCGCATGGCATTACCGATCCACAGCATTCGCACACCACAGTAGGCGTCGGCGGCGGCTACACGGCCGGTGGCGTGACGGGGCAGCAAGGCGCAGGCGCGACGGGTCTCCAATCCACCGGCATCACCATCGATAACGCCGGCAGCGGAACCGCCCATTCAATCGTGCAGCCGACTTCGATCCGCAACAAGATCATCAAGGGCGGCTAGGCCCATGACCGATATCCCGACGCTAGCCGCACGCAATTCGACCAGGTGGGAAGTCGCCAAAACGACGCGCGATTTTTCCGGCGTCGCCGAGCGACTTGTCGCCGCCAAGGGCCGCTATGCGACAATCGAAACTAGAACGAGCGTTCCGTGGTTCATCGTCGCCGTCATTCACGAGCGCGAGGCCGATCAGGAGTGGACGGCGAACATTGCGCAAGGCGATCCGTGGAACGAGGTATCGACCCACGTTCCAAATGGGCGCGGCCCGTTCGCTAGTTTTGAGGACGCCGCTTATGACGCGCTCGTGAATTGCGCACCTCACGCCGCACGATGGAAAGATTGGTCGGCCGGCGGTGCGCTGACACTGCTCGAACAGTACAACGGTCTTGGCTATGCCAACCGCGGTCTGCCATCGCCGTACATTTGGTCCGGCACAGATCAGTACAAAAGCGGCAAATACGTTCGCGACGGCGTGTTCGATCCAAACGCCGTCGATCATCAACTCGGTTGTGCTGGGCTCATATTGGCGATGGCTGAAATAGATAAATCAATGGCATTTGGTGAACAACGTACTACCGGAGCATCCACATGACGATCAACCCGCGCGTTGGTTTCTATCTGAGCATCGTGCTCGCTTGTATTGGCATTCTTGCCAGCGGTAGCACACAACTCACCGACATTTTTGGCGATCACAGCGCCAAGATCATTCTCGCCTCGGCCATGCTGCTGCTCTCGATGGGTAACGCGGTCAACGCGGTTCTACACATGATCCCGTCGCAGAGTGGCCCAGTAGCCGCGCAGCAATTTATGCTCGGACCAGCGGTGAAGCCATGAAGTACATCATCTGCGCTGCCCCTGACGATAGCCCGGTATACATTGGCGCGGACTTAATCGTGCGAGTGTCACCTTCAATAGATCATCCAGGCGATACAGATTTAGACTTGTCCAATGGACAACGGCAGACGGTGAAGGGTGTTCCATCTATGATAGTCAGCAAGCTAGGAGCAACAATATGAAGAAAATTTTTATCGCGTTATTGGCCACCGCCTTAGCTGGCTCAGCCTTCGCTCAGACGCCGACGCGGCGCCCGCTTACTGGCAATATCGTAAACGATATAAACGCCGCTCGCGGTGGTGGCGGACTCATTAGTTCGCCGGCCGAAGGCGACCTTATGAAGGTCTTGGCCAAACCATTTCAGGATTTGGCAGACTTTCTCAGTAGCGATGCAGCGAGCGCGATCGCGCTATCCACACAAATCCCCGCTCTACAGGACGGCCACGGACAGCAGTGCTGGATTGCAATGAGTTCGGCGGGTGATGTGTTCAAGGCGCATCCAGTTCCGCTCACGCTCAAGATTATGACGGACGTAGAGGCATTGCGCCTATTGGCGATGACGGCGAACAACCTATGTTCCAACGTGCATTGCACACAGGTTTTCGCCGACCTGACAACGATGGCGCAGGCGGCTTCGCCGACACCATTGCCGATCCCTGGGCTGCATGACCTGTGGCGAGCTTGTCGAGCATCGGATTGGAGATCTTCTGGAAGCCCGATTTGTCGACGTCGGTCACGATCTTGATGCCCATCCCCTTAAGCTTGCCGGCCGCCGCTTTTTCGAGATCGAAGGCCTTCTTCGGCTCTTGCGTGCTGACGTCGCGCCCGGCCGTCAGCACCCACTTCTTCTGGTCGGCGTTGAGGCTCTGCCAGAGCTTGTCGCTGATCCACAGAATGGCGTTATTGGCTTCGTGCTCGGTCATCGACAGCACCGGCGCGGGCTCGTAGTGCTTATTGATGAGATAGACGTTGACCGAGTTCTCGCCGACATCCACGACGCCGGTCTGTAGCGAGGTGTAGACGCTGCCGAACGGCATGTGGACGGTCTGCGAGCCATAAGCCGCGA
>DAIMKK010000275.1:3949-4518 GCA_036721745.1 Pseudolabrys sp.
GTTGCGTCCTCCGTTGCGGTCGCCTGCACGCGGATCTTGAGGCCCTTGACGTCCTCGACCTTGTGGATTTCCTTCTTGCTGTACATGCTGCGCAGGCCCTGGGTGCCAAGCCCGATCACGTGGATGCCCTGCACCGTCTGGTCGATCATGTCGCGGATAGCTTCGAACACGCGGGGATTGGCGAGCGCCTTGACCATGTGGTCTTCGCCGCGGAACAGGAAGTGCAGCGACATGATGCCGGCCTGCGGCGAGATCGTTGCCGTGTTGGCGGACGACACAATCGCGAAATCGATGTCGCCGGACTTCACGAGCTGAAGGATTTGCGGTTCCTGACCAAGCTGCGCGCCCGGGAATTGATCGACCAGCATCTTGCCGCCGCTTAGCGCCTTGAGCTTGGCGGAAAAGATGTCGTAGGCGACGCTATAGCCGGAATTGAGCTGCTGATCGTGGGCAAAACGGTAGTGCTTCGTGTCTTGCGCGCTCGCGGAGGTCGTAACAACTAGACTTGCCGCGAGGCATAATGCGGAAGTAAAGACTTTGATGTTGACTGCGTTCATTTGTGTTTCTCC
>DAIMKK010000276.1:0-4506 GCA_036721745.1 Pseudolabrys sp.
GCGGTACGTCGAGGTGCCGTTCGCGCTGACCGTGGCGCGGCGCGACGTCGGCCTACTGGCCCGCCGCGCCGACAATCTATTGCGCCTCACGGTCGCCGACGGCCCCGAGCACGGCGCCAAGGCGGTGCGCCGGTTCCGTGCCGAGCAGATCCCGCTCGCGCGCGACCTGGCCGCAATCTTCAACAGCCGGGTCAGTGAGGATGACTGGCTGCTGGTCGCGCCGACCCGAGAGCTCGATCTTGCGCTGACCATGCAGCCACTGGTCATCCGGCTGGCGCCCACATCGGAGGAGGTCGAGGCCGCGATCAAGCAGCCGCTGCCGCAGATCGAGCCGTTTGCCGGCGACCAGGCCGAGGACGTCCTGCTTACGATCGTGCTGGACGCATTGGGCCTTGCTCGTCGTGTCGCTTTGTTCGAAGTGCTCAAAGACGACCGCACGTTGGGGGCCGCGCTCAAGGACACAGCCGCCGCAGTGAAGGCGCGGCGTTATGGCTACACCGCGCTTGAGCTTGAACGCCTGATGCGGCTCATGGTGCTGCCTCGCACCATCGCGGCGATTGCCGAGAATCTGGGTAACGGTTCCCACCGCACGCTCTACAAATCGCTGGTCGTGCGATTCGTCCCCTTCCTCGGTTGGACCTATTTCGACACGCTGCTGCTGGCCACCATCTATTACAACCGCGACACCACGGCGCCGGTCTTGCGCTAGGCTTTGACTTGGGCCCCGCCCGGGGCCCGCCGCCGGCCGTGGAAAATAACCCACAGCCGCAGAATAGCCTCTTCACGCAGCGGAGTTTGGTGTAAACCTTGTCGTTTCCATTAAGCCCAGCCGGATTAGGAACCTGCCGTGAACTTCCAGATGTCTGACCGCCTCACCACGAAACATGTGCTCGGCACCCTCGTCACCGAGGGCAAGACGAAAAAGGTGTTCCAGATCAAAGACAATTCAGGTCTGGCCGCCGTGATTTCCAAAGACGACATCACGGCCGGCGACGGCGCCAAACACGACATCATCCCGGACAAGGGCAAGCTCGCCAACGCGACGACATGCAACGTCTTCCGCTTGCTCAAGGCCTGCGGCCTGCCGGTCGCCTTCGTCGAGCAGGACAGCGCGACATCCTTCGTCGCGCCCCAGTGCACCATGCTGCCCTACGAGGTGGTGGTGCGGCGCGAAGCGCATGGCTCGTACCTCAAGCGAAATCCGCACCTCGCCAAGGGGCAGTTGTTTCCGCACGCGATCCTCGAGTTCTACCTCAAGACCAAGGACAAGAACTGGAAGGGCAAGCCGCTCATTGCCGACGATCCGTTTATGCAGTTCACGGACGATGCCAAGCAGATCAGGCTGTTCAACCCGGCCAAGCCGCTGCAGGGGCAGGAACCGTTTCTCGTGCTGTCTGCCTCGGAGGTGTTCTCGCGCGACGACGAGGCAAAAACGTTTCCGGAAATGCGGCGCATCGCGCGGCAAGCGTTCCTGGTGCTCGAGAAGGCCTGGCAGCTTGAAGGCGGAACGCTGGTCGATCTCAAGGTCGAGTTCGGATTCGATACCAAAGGCGACTTGTTGCTCGCGGATGTCATCGACAACGATTCATGGCGGGTGATCGAGGGCGGCGCCTATATCGACAAGCAAGTGTATCGCGACGGCGGCGCGCTCGACGACGTGGCCGCTAAATACCGGCGCGTCGCCGAGATCACCAGCCAATTCCGCGTGCCGCGCCAGCGCATTATTCTCTGGCGCGGTTCGGAGAAGGACAAGACGGATGCGTTCACGGAAGCACTCGGCGAGTTGGCCGACATGATGACCGTGGTCACCTGCTCGGTGCACAAGGAGCCGGTCAATGCGGCCGGCATTTTCCATCGTATGGTGCAGGAAATTCCCGACACGGTCGTGATCGCCTATATCGGGCGCTCGAACGGCGCAGGACCCACGCTGTCGGCCATGTCGACGGTACCCGTCATCACCGTGCCGGCCAGCATCAAGGAGTTTCCCGACGATCTCTGGTCGTCGCTGCGCGCGCCGAGCGCGGTTCCGGTCATGACGGTGCTTGAACCTGCCAATGCGGTACTCGCCGCCTTGCAGATCCTCTCCGGCCGCAACCCGCGTCTCTACGCCAAGCTGCGCGGCGAGATCGAAAACCGGACGGTCAATACGATTGCGCTCTGATCGCCCTCCGCCGACCGGGCGAAAGCGGGTATTCTCGCCGCCGGGGACTTAGAGATTCGCGAAAGGTGGGGGACGTGACAGCACAGCACGGCGATGAGCCGAAAGGCGGCTATCCGCCGGTCGGCCCGGCAGCCCTGCTGCTGGCCGAGATCGAGCGGCTGAAGGGCGATATTGCCCAGGCGCAAGGCACGATCGCCGAGCTCGAAGCCCGCGCCGACGTCGACCCGCTGCTCGACATCCTCAACCGGCGGGGCTTCGAGCGCGAGCTCAAGCGCTCGCTCGCCTCTCTGCAACGCTACAAGGGCGAGGCGGCGCTGCTGTTCATCGATCTCGATGGCTTCAAGGCGGTCAACGACCGCCACGGCCACGCTGCGGGCGACGCCTTGCTCAAAGCGGTGGCGCGCGAGCTCGTTGGTCATGTGCGCGCCTCCGACGTGGTGGCGCGGCTGGGCGGCGACGAATTCGGCGTGCTGCTGTGGAATCTTGGGGCCGCGCTGGCGGCGGCCAAGGCGCGCGATTTGGAAAGACTTATCGAAGCGGTCAGCGTAACGCATAGCGAGGCGCGGCTTTCGGTCGGCGCCAGCGCCGGCGTGGTGCCGCTTGCGGCCGGTGCGGCACCCGAGCAAATGATCGATGCAGCCGACAAGGCCATGTACGTGCGGAAGAAGGAGCGGCGGGGGTAAATTGCTCTGGGATCAGACAATAGCGAAAGAATAATGCGTTCAATTTTTGTGGTATTTGCAGGCTTGTTCCTGTCGGGATGCGGGACAGCTCTAGTTGAGTCAGCCCCGGTTGTGCCGAATGCCATTGAGTGGAAGGCGATCCAGCAAACTATTTATTCCAATTTCACCAGTCTGAAATTGAGTGGCTCGCCGGAAATCTCATCTCTGCACAAGAACGAAGCTCTTGGCACGCCTGCGGAGTCGGCAATATGTCTGCGCAATTCGGGTGGCGGCGACACCAAGTATTTCGTGTTTCTGATGAGTGAGAACAAGATTGTCGATTCTAGGTGGGCGGTCCAACTGGATCGATGTAACGAGCAAACTTATTCGCCGCTGCCAAAACCCTAAGCGCTCATACCGGCGTCGCCGAGCGCCCCATCGCCATTTCCTGTCCAAGAATACCGTTTTACCTCTCCCATTTAGGCAGCAAGGGGCAAGAGGTAAGTCAGTACTCACGCAATAATATCCGGCGTGATTTGGTCTTCGATCTGGCGAATCTTGTCGCGCAGCACCAGCTTGCGCTTCTTCAGGCGCTGTACCTGGATCACATCGGAGCCGGGCGACATCGCCAAGGCGGCGATCGCGGCGTCAAGGTCGCGGTGTTCCTGCTGCAGGCGCGCCAACTGCTCGCGCAACTCGCGTTCGTCGTTTTGCGTCATCGCCACCGCTGGTTTGCTTGCCGGCTGGTCGCCGGGCCCGGCAAAGCCCGACAATTATCGCGTTTTCCACAAGCTCGTTCAAGCTCCGAGAAAATCCCGGCCGATCAAATACTTTGGGTCGATTTGCCGCGGCGTAAAACCGGGTGTATCGTCGCTCTTGAGACGAGTCTGAGCTACACTTATATCGTCTTAGAGCCCACTGATTGAGGAGACATATTGAATGTCGATGCAATCGCACCTTGCGGAACTCGAAAAAAAGCATCAGGCGCTCGAACAAGAACTCAACGATTGCCTGACCCATCCCGCGGTCGATGATTTGAAAATCGTGGAACTCAAGCGTAAAAAATTACTGGTCAAGGACGAGATCGAACGATTACGCCACAACGGCAACGCCAGCGTCCACTGACCGGTCGAACTTGAAGTCGTCATGCAGGCGCCACCCCCGGCGCAGAGCCGGGAGGTGGCGCTTTTTGCGTTTCGAATTGATCTATAATGCCCGCGAAAGAGCTGCCGGTTCACGGCCCGAGTGAGAGGAAATCATGCGCCCGTTCGTATCCAATACAATCGTTATCCGTGCGCTCGCTGCGCTCGCTTTCATGCTGGCTGCCGTCAGCGGCCCTGGTGCCGCCGACTATCCCAACCATGTCGTCACTTTGGTGGTGCCCTATCCGCCGGGCGGCGGCGTGGACGCCATGGCGCGCGTGGTGGCGGCCAAGCTGTCGGACGCCTTCAAGCAGCAAGTGATCGTCGACAACAAGGCGGGCGCCGGCGGTACCCTTGGCACACGGCTAGTCGCCCGTGCCGCGCCCGACGGCTATACGCTGCTGCTCGGCCACACTGGCACGATCTCGATCAATCCCAGCCTTTACGTTCACGCCGGCTACGATCCGCGCAAGGACTTCGCGCCCATCGGGCTGGTCGCCTCCATGCCGGTGGCGCTGATCGCCAATCCGTCGTTTTCGGC
>DAIMKK010000277.1:0-4482 GCA_036721745.1 Pseudolabrys sp.
GCAGTTCGTGCGTGCGCCCGCGCAAGGATCGTAACTGCTCGGCCGCCGCGGCGCGATTGGCCGGCTTGCTGAAGCGCTTATTGCCACGCGCCAGTGTCTGGTCGGCGCCCAGCACCAGCCGGCCGGGAAGCGTGCGCGCCACCGCGTCCGCCTTGGCGCGCGCGAGCAAGCGGGCGACGGCGGCTGCGTCGGTGGTGCCGGATTTGGCTTCGACCGCGCGCTCATCGATCTGCGCCGGGCGGATCTCGAAGCGCAGGCCGACCGACGCCAGCATCTTGCCGCGCACGTCGCTTTTTGATGCGAGCACCAGCGGCTGCGGACTAAGCCAGAGCGGCATGATCTTTCCTTAAGCCCTCCCCTGAAAGGGGAGCGATATCACGTCACCGGCTGCCGGCGGCGTTCGGTCAGCAACTTCATCACCGCGGCGGCAGTTTCCTCGATCGAACGGCGCGTCACGTCGATACTCGGCCAATTGTACTTGGTGCAAAGCCGGCGCGAAAAAGCCACTTCCTCGGCCACCGCCGTCTTGTCGATATAGCGATCGTCGTCGCGATGTGCTTTCAAGCCCAACAGCCTGTTCTCTCTGATCTGCACGATGCGCTCGGGGCTGGCATAGAGCCCGACCACCAGCGGCCGCGTCAGCTTTTCGACCTCGGGCGCGAGCGTCACGCCCGGTACCAGCGGTACGTTGCCGGTCTTGATGCCGCGATTGGCGAGATAGATCGAGGTCGGCGTTTTCGACGTGCGCGAGACGCCGACCAGCACCACGTCGGCCTCCTGCAGCCCTTCAACGTGCTGGCCGTCGTCATGAAACATGGTGTAGTTGAGCGCATCGATGCGCTGGAAATATTCCGCGTTGAGCACGTGCTGGGCACCGACGCGGTGGATGGTCTCGGCGCCGAGATAAGACTGGAACAGGCGGAGCACCGGCCCTAGTACCGACATGCAAGGCAGTGCGAGGTCGCGGCATTTTTTTTCTAGCGATTCGATCAGGTCTTCCTCGAGCAGCGTGTAGAGCACGAGGCCCGGAGACTCGGTGATTTCCACCAGCGCATTGTCGAGCTGCTTCTTGGAGCGCACCATCGGGTAAAGATGCTCGACCGGCGACACGTTGGCATATTGCGCCGCAGCAGCGCGCGCGACCGTGATCAAAGTTTCACCGGTGGCGTCGGAAACGAGATGGAGGTGGAAATAACCGGTGTTGGGCATCTGTATAGGCGCTGGACCGCATGTGGACAGGGCGGGAGAAGGCCACGGCTTTATCCGCCGCGCAAGCTTGCACTGGAAATGAGTTCAATTTCCATCCACACGACTGCCTGCGGGACGACTTCGGTAGAGCCACGTGGGGGTGAGATGAGGATGTGGACAGTGGTCTGGGGACGAACGGGGATAGGGCATCAAAAGCCATTAAAACAGCGCCTACCGCTGTGGATGATTTGGCGCAGGATTAAGCCCGATTCTGAATCTACCGTCGCCATACAGTGGACAGATTGTTGATCGGAAGGCATGAGTCCAATTCACGGTCTAACAACAACTACATAGAAACTTATAAGAGTCTTTATGGAAGAAGCCGGCAAAACCGATGGTCTGGGGACAAAGCCGCTGCTGCGCGTGCTCGGCAAAGAGCGGCAAACGGTACCACCGGTCTGGATGATGCGGCAGGCAGGGCGGTATTTACCGGAATATCGTGCAGTGCGGGAGAAAACGGGCGGCTTTCTCGATCTCTGTTTCAATCCAGCATTGGCGGCGGAAGTGACGTTACAGCCGGTGCGGCGCTTCGGGTTTGATGCCGCGATCCTGTTTTCCGACATTCTGGTGATACCGCTCGCGCTCGGGCGCAAGCTTTGGTTCGTCGAGGGAGAAGGACCGCGGCTTGAGCCGTTGACGGATGCGAAAGCGTCAATGTCCTTGCGACCTGAAGCCGATCAAAAGCTGCTATCGCCGATTTATGAAACTGTCCGACGCGTAAAAAGCGAACTCGGGCGCGAAACAACATTGATTGGTTTTTGCGGCGCGCCGTGGACTGTTGCAACTTATATGGTCGCCGGTCAGGGCACTCCCGATCAGGCGCCAGCGAAAAACCTGGCCGCGCAAGCGCCCGAGGCTTTTCAATATATTATCGATTGTTTGGTCGATGCTTCGGTTGAATATCTGGCACGGCAATTGGAGGCGGGCGCCGATGTGGTGCAAATCTTCGATACCTGGGCGGGATCGCTGCCGCCGCAGGATTTCGAGCGCTGGTGCGTGCAGCCGACCAAGCGCTTGATCGCACAAATACGCGCGAGGCGCCCCGGCACCAAAGTGATCGGATTTCCCCGCGGCGCGGGCCAGAATATCCCGCGCTATGTGGATGAAACCGGCGTCGACGCGGTCAGCTTGGAGAGTGGCATCGACCGAAATTATGCCCGCGAGCAAATCCAAAGTCGCGTTCCGGTGCAAGGCAATGTCGACCCGTTGATCTTGCGCGTCGGCGGCAGCGTGCTCGATCGGGAAGTCGACGACGTGCTGAAAGCTTTTTCAGGCGGGCCGTTCATCTTCAATCTCGGTCACGGCGTCCTGCCCGATACGCCGATTGTTCATGTCGAGCGGATGCTCAAGCGCGTAAGAGGATAGTCCTCGGCAATCATCCTTCGAGGGCCGCTTCGCGGCCACCTCAGGATGACGTGCACCTGCGGGGGAGGGATAAGTATGTACCTCTGGCTGAAGGCCCTCCACATCATCGCGGTCATTTCGTGGATGGCCGGCATGCTCTATCTGCCGCGGTTGTTCGTCTATCACGCGGTGGCCAAGGTGGGCTCCGAGCAATCGGAAACTTTCAAAGTGATGGAGCGCCGGCTGCTCAAATTCATCATCAACCCGGCGATGACCGTGGCCTGGCTGCTCGGGGCTTGGCTGGTGTGGAGCGGCGGCTGGCTCACCGCGCCGTGGTTTCTAGCCAAACTCACACTGGTGCTCGTAATGTCCGGTGTGCACGGCCATTTTGCTCGCATCGTTAAGCAATTCGCCACCGACCAGAACCCGCACAGTCAAAAATACTACCGTATTATCAACGAGATACCAACGGTTCTGATGATCTTCATCGTGCTGCTGGCCACCGTCAAGCCATTCTAATCAAAGCGTTAATTGATGCACGGCGCTAAGGCGCCACTTGCGAAATAACGTTTTTCCGCTTATGTATTGGTTTCCCACCGAACGCAGGCGGATGCTAGTCGCGTTCCGGCTCCCAATGTTTGGGCCGGTCGCAGCATCGGGTTCCGGGCAGTTTTCCAAAATCCCCTCGTTGCCCCAGACCTGCGATCTCTCTCCCACGTCAATCGGCTTTCAGAGTCTTTGTATTTTTTAAGACTCCGCCGGTTACTCCCTAAGGATAAATGCCCCCCATGCGGGAAATGAAACTCCAGGACCTCAAGTCCAAAACACCAGCCGAACTGGTTCAATTCGCCGAAGAAAACAAAGTCGAAAACGCCAGCACCATGCGCAAGCAGGAGCTGATGTTCGCGATCCTCAAGCAGCTCGCCACGCAAGAGATCGACATCATCGGCGAAGGCGTCGTCGAAGTGCTGTCCGACGGCTTCGGCTTTTTGCGCTCGCCGGAATCGAACTACCTCTCCGGGCCTGACGACATTTACGTTTCGCCTTCGCAGATTCGCCGCTTCGGGCTGCGCACCGGCGACACCGTCGACGGCCACATCCGTAGCCCGAAAGACGGCGAGCGCTATTTCGCTTTGCTCAAGGTCAACACGCTGAATTTCGAAGACCCGGAGAAGGCCAAACACAAGGTCAACTTCGATAACCTGACGCCGCTCTATCCCGACGAACGGCTGAAGATGGAGCACGAGGATCCGACCAAGAAGGATCTCTCGGCCCGCGTCATCGACATCGTGGCGCCGATCGGCAAAGGCCAGCGCGCATTGATCGTGTCGCCGCCGCGCACCGGCAAGACCGTGCTGCTGCAGAACATCGCGCACGCCATCACCGCCAATCACCCCGAGGTGTTCCTCATCGTGCTGCTGATCGACGAGCGGCCGGAGGAAGTCACCGACATGCAGCGCTCGGTCAAGGGCGAGGTGATCTCCTCGACCTTCGACGAGCCGGCTTCGCGCCACGTTGCCGTCGCGGAGATGGTGATCGAAAAGGCCAAGCGCCTGGTCGAACACCAGCGCGACGTCGTCATCCTGCTCGATTCGATCACCCGCCTCGGCCGCGCCTACAACACCGTGGTGCCGTCGTCCGGCAAGGTGCTGACCGGCGGCGTCGACGCCAACGCGCTGCAACGGCCGAAGCGCTTCTTCGGCGCCGCGCGTAACATCGAGGAAGGCGGCTCGCTCACCATCATCGCCACCGCGCTGATCGATACCGGCAGCCGTATGGACGAAGTGATTTTCGAAGAGTTCAAGGGCACCGGCAATTCGGAGCTCATCCTCGATCGCAAGGTGGCCGACAAGCGCACCTTCCCGGCCATGGACATCACGCGCTCCGGCA
>DAIMKK010000278.1:0-4479 GCA_036721745.1 Pseudolabrys sp.
CGTTCATGCTTGAGCCCGGTGCCGCAAGGGATGTGAACTTTAAGCTTCGAGCCGGCCGGCCCTTCAGCACAGCCGTCGTCCGCAAGGAAAAACATCCGAGTATCGAAATCATTGCTCGCGCTGACGGCATTGTGGTCGGCGGAATATCGTTTCCGCTCAGGCACAAAGCAAAGCGGCCGGTCAAACATGAACGCAAATCGCGCCGAACATCGAAATCGCGCACGGCCGCAAGGACCAAGTCACGCGCGGCAGCGAAAAAACGACGTCAGCGGCGCGCACGCCGCTGACGTCGCCGAACAGATGGCTCCGGGCAAGTCTTGCTCGAAGCCGCGGCGGTGCGCCTTATGACGCCTTCTTCATCCGCTTAAGGATGGGCTGCGTTTTTTTCCTGACGAGTTTGCGGATCTGGGGATGCGTTTCCAGATGGCGCACAATTGCCTTTTTGAGGGTCTTGCGCTGCTTAGCGGTTAGACCCTTGAGTTCCTTCGAACTGAAAGCGACGGGGCGGAATGCTCCCATGGACGTATCTCCTTGAGTTTACATTGGCGCTGGTAGAAAAAGTCTAACGTAGTCACGGGCGCTGGTAGAAAAAGTCTAACGTAGTCACGGACTCAACGCTTGCTCTTTAGTGAGACGCGGATTGTCGAAATCGGCCGCTCCGGCCGCGCCACCATAGTTTCCAGGACTTTCCGGAAATCCCGGAGCAGACGATCGATGGACTTGGCGCCGAAGAGATGCGGTCTGTAGATACACGATCCCACCAGCCCATGCGCGCCTTCGCGCAACACCAAGATAATATCATAAGTTGTGGTCGTCACCAGCGGCATCAACATATCCGGATCGGCTTCCTCGAAAGCGAGCGCCTGTCCGGAGTTCGCCACCGGCCGCAGTGCAGCATTGTGCAACAAGATCATAACCTGCGAGAGCCCATCCGGCTTGAGATCGCGCCCAAGCGCAAGCGTCTCAGCGAGTTCTTCAAATGGAAGGTCCTGATGGGCGTAGGCGGCGAGCGTTGTCGCACGAACCCGACGCATCACCTCCCGTGGGCTGGGGTCGCCACCGAGATTGGTGCGAAGAATCACCGTATTGGCCAGTGGACCAATTAGGCCTTCAGTCCCAGGACGATTACGATTGGCGACGTTGGTGGCAACGCGCAGGTCCTCCTCGCCCAGGTAACGATTAAGCAACGTCTTCAAGGCGCCAACAAGCACCATGAACAGTGTGCCGCCTTCGCGATGACTGAATTGTTTTACGGCTTCCGTCAGACGCCCGGGCAACGTCACCTCCCGCTGCGCGGTACGGAACGTGTCGGCGCCGCGTCGCGGCCGGATTGTGCCGAGACTCAACACCGACAGCGGCTCGCGAAGCTGATCGCGCCAGTAAGCGAGCTGCGCGGTGAGGTCCGAATGCGACCGCCACTGCCGCTGCCAGGACGCATAGTCCGCGTACTGAATCGCGAGCGGCGCCAATGGTGACGCGTTTCCGGCAGAGAAGGCCTCGTAGAGGGCGGCCAGTTCACCGGCGAACACACCGAGCGACCAGCCGTCGACGATGGTCTGATGCATCGAGATAAGTAGCAGATGCTCCGCATCGGCCAAACGCACCAGGCATGACCGAATGAGCGGGCCCCGAGCGAGGTCGAAGGAATGAACCAGTTCCTTTTGAACGAGCCGGTGGGCGGTGCTTTCTCTCTTGGAAACCGAAAACTTGCGCAGGTCGGCGAATGCCAAAGCCACTGCCAGCTTCGAGGCAATAATCTGCACCAGCCGATCGTCAATGGCGGCAAAGGTGGTGCGAAGAATTTCGTGGCGCCGCACCAGTTCATTGATGCTCCGCTCGAGAACGGCGACATCGACCGGCGACGTAAGGCGAAGCGCATAGAGGACATTGAAAAAAGGTACGCCCGGCAGCGCGTTTTGCAGCTTCCACACGCGCTCCTGAGCGGCAGAGGCCGGCACCTCATCATCGCGAGGCCCGCGCAAAATATCTGATGCTGGCCGCCGCGCTTGGCCGGCCTGTATCAGCGTCTCAAGATGGTGCGCCATCTCCGCAACGGTCGGGGCTTCGAACAAGCCGATAACTTCGACCTTGAGATGCATGACGTCGTAGATGCGGGTGAGAACATGTGTAGCCAAAAGAGAGTCCCCGCCCAACGCGAAGAAATCGTCATCGATGCCGACCCGTTCGAGTTGAAGGACCTCCGCCCAAATTCCGGCCAGCACATTCTCAAGGGGCGTTCGCGGATCGACGAAGCCCGGCGGCGTAGCGTCGGCCGAGAGACCGAGCTTCGCCGCCAGGCCAACACGCTGGATTTTACCCGTCGCGCCTTTTGGCAGTCCTTTGACGACAAATACCTGGCGCGGAACCTTGAAGTCGGCGAGCCGTGCGCCAGCGAACCGGCGAATTTCTTTCGGCGTCGCTTTGGCGTCGGGCCGCAACACGATAGCCGCCGCAACGTCTTCACCCAGCGTGGCGTGGGGGACAGCAAAGGTTACGGCTTCCGCGATCGCCGGATGTTCGAGAAGCGCTTCGTCTACTTCCCGCGGAGCGATTTTTTCCCCGCCGCGATTGATCATTTCCCGCGTACGGCCGGATAAAAACAGGTACCCGTCGTCATCGAAAAAACCCAGGTCTCCGGTCTTGAACCAATCGCCGGCAAATGCTGCTTGTGTCGCGATCGGATCGCCATCGTAGCCCGGCATGACGCTTGCACCCTTGACGGCAACTTGGCCCGTCTGGCCGCGCGATAGCGGCGTCCCCGCTTCGCTCAATATCGTAACGTCCAACTCAACGGGTATGCCGACCGAACCCCCCTTGCGCTGGCGTGGCGGCATCGGATTGCACGCGATCGGTGCGGAAGCGGTTTCCGTCATTCCGTAGAACTCGATCACGTTGGTTTGGAATGTCCGCTCCAGTTCCGCGAGGACACG
This sequence comes from Pseudolabrys sp., assembly GCA_036721745.1. GTDB lineage: Bacteria > Pseudomonadota > Alphaproteobacteria > Rhizobiales > Xanthobacteraceae > Pseudolabrys. The sequence continues at coordinate 2,931 of DAIMKK010000278.1, forward strand.
TGGCGGCAGCGGAGCAGATGCCGAACGCACGAGACGAAGCCGGCAGTCGACCCGCTCGCGACTGTGTCGAGCCTGGGCGAGAATTGCTTGGTGCATGGTCGGCACAGCGGAATACCATGTCGGGCGAAATTCCGTGAGCCACGCGAAGAACCTGTTGACGTCACAGCCTGGGGTACAAACGACGCTCGCGCCGGCCGACAGCGAGGCAAAAATCGTGGCAATGAGCCCGTGCCCATGAAACAGAGGTAGTACATTCAAACACCGGTCTGTTTCCGTCAGCGATAGCGCCGCAACCATGCTGTAGGCCGACGCACAAATATTGGCATGCGTCAGCGGGACAATCTTTGGTCGCGATGTTGTGCCGGACGTAAGCAGTAGCACCGCTGTGCTGCCCGGACCGACGGATTCGTGAGACGGTTTACCTGGCTGGTGCGCGTTGAGCGTAAAGAGGCCGACCTCCGCGTCGGACGCGGTCGATAGCTCGATGACGTGCATGCCGCGCGAAATCGCCAAACGGCGTGCCGGCGATTCGATTTCAACCTGCGTAATCAACGCGTGCGGCCGAAGATCTGCAAAATATCTTTCTAACTCGTCTGCCCCATAGGCCGGATTTATCACAGCGCATGCCGCGTTCGACGCGACGCAGAGGATCGCTGCTGCCAATTCGGGGCCATTCGGCATCATGACCGCCACCCGGTCGTGGGGCCCGATTCCCATGGCCCGCAGTGAGCGCCCGATTTCGCCGATGTGTTGGTAAAGGCGGCCGTAGGTGAGCGGGACGCGCCCCGGAGCGAGGATCGCGGGGGCGTTGGGAATCCGCCTAGCATAATATTCAAACAGCTCAGCGAGGGACGAGAACGGAAGTTTTGCCGTTACCGAAAGTTCGTCCAGCATGGTTCTTTACCCACGCGGAATTATGGCCACCGCTACGGCCTGGGGCCGAAGATTTTGCGGAGTGGATCGAAAACACCACTCTGCATCGCTAAATCCATCATATCAGGATTTCGTCTGATCAAGCCAGAAGCCCATGTCCATTTCGCGGTACAACGTCGCCGCGTTTGCGAGATTCTCGCGAGCGAGTTCCAACTTGCGGGTGCGGCGATAGAGCTTGCCGAGGCCGAGGTGACAATGCGCGACAAGCGGCCGCATCTTGTGCAGCTCCGCGAGCGCCAGCGCCCCCCGGTAATGCGTCGCGCCGCGCTCGGGGTCGAACTGGTCGGGATGCGATGCTATATCGCCAAGCAAACGCTGCGCGTGCGCCGCAAAACCAGGCTGCCGCTTGGAGGCTTCAACCGCTCGCTCGCCCAAGCGCCGTGCCTCGTCGAAGCGGCCGAGTAGCAAACAGGCATGACCGACCGCGCCATAGCCCCAGCCGCGGTGGCCGACAATCCCCCTTGCCGCCTGACCCTCGAGAAGTTGTTCCGCTTCCCTGATCCGGTCCAACGCCTCGTTCTTTTCCCCGATCTGTGCCAGCGCCCAGGCGGAGGCGGCGACCGCCCAGGGTAGATGGATGGCGACATTTCCGGTCCGAAGCATCGCAAGCCAATAC
>DAIMKK010000279.1:0-4476 GCA_036721745.1 Pseudolabrys sp.
ATGATCGTCGGCCTCGACCGCGACGATCACGTCAAGCTTCTCGGCCGGATAATCCAAGCGCTCGATTGCCCGCAACAACCCGTCGACCGACGCCGCTTCGCGATAGAGCGCGGCGATCACGGAATAGACCGGCAGCGCATCGTCGCGCAGACCAGCCGCGGGTTTGCTGATGAGGCGTTCGACCAAAGCGCCGGCCAGCCGTAGGCCGAGCCAAGCCAGGAATACAACGGCCAGCGCCATCTCGAAGGCGAGCATGGTGCCGGCCGGCGCCACGACGGCACGACGGCGGCGGCCAGCGCCAACAGGGTGACGATCGCAACGGATGCGACATTCATACGCCAGCGCGGTGGCGCGGCGGAAAGCATGGGCCATTTCTGTTTGAGCAAATCGGCGGCACGCGCAGCGATGGCCTTGTCGCCATAGCGCAACACGAAACGGTTGAGACGCTCGGCGCTGGTGAAACGAAAATGCCGCGCGCGGGCCGGATTCTCCTCGATCAGGCGCAATATTCGTCGCGCCGCGGCGCCGCGCGGGGCGACCACCAGAGTGAGATCGTTCTCGATTGCGAGCGGCAGCATGCCGGCGGCGGCAGATTCGATCAGGCGTTCATCATCGAGTGGGCAGAATGCGCGCGGTGTGTCGTCGAGCGGCTCGAAGATCACGCCGAGGCATTCGGCAAGCGCACGCAGATAGGTTTCCTCGCTCAGGTCGCCGGCAGCGATCAGCACGCGGTCGGCGCCGACGCCCAGCGCGGCGGCTTTGCGCTCGGCGTCGTCGATCACGTTGCCCGCGAGCAACGCGCGGACGCAGTCGATTTCCGGGTAGTCGCCGGCTAGGCCTGCGCCACTGTCGGCGAATTCGGCGGCTGAGGGATCGATCGAGGGACTTCCGGCGAATTCGCCAAAAGATTCCCCCGAGCGACCACTGGCCGCTCCGGCCCGAACTGCAACCCCCATGCCCCATCCCGCTGGTGTAATTTTTAGGCGGGATATTAGCCTAGATACAACCATAACGCGAGTCAGGTTGTAGGCCGTTGAGGATCGATTTTATGAGCCTCGGCGGCATCGCGGGCGGTTGGCCGCAACCCGCCGCCGATGCTAGAAGGCGCGCATCATGTCGGGATTCATGTCGTATTATCTGGTGCCGGCCGCGATCGTCGCGGTGGCGATCGTGTTGCTGCTCGGTCTCGTCAACATGATGCGCGGCGGCTCACCCAACCGTTCGCAAAAGCTCATGCGGCTGCGCGTGCTGCTGCAATTCGTCGCCATCATCGTGATCATGGCGACGATCTGGGCCATGGGACGTTAGCGACTGCGGGGTAAGCCGTGCTGCGGGATCACTGCGCCGGCACCGCGCGCATATATTCAACCTTTTCTTTCTTCATTTTCTTCGAGTGCTTTTTCGCCGTCTTTTTCACGGGCTTCTTGTCGTCCGTCTTCTTTTCTTCGGCGGAAAGCTCCTGGGTCACAGGCGCCGCGGCAATAAGCGCTGGAGACTGGGCCTCGGCGACAAAAGCGTCCAACTCGCAGGCGGCGGCCGGCGCGGCGGCGGGCAGCAACAGCAGCGTGGCGGCGGCGACAATCGTCAGGAAACGCATGGCATTATTCCCCCATAATTTGTGCCGAAAACCCGGATAGAATAGCAAGCCTACTCCGAATCCAAAGCGCTAGGCGAGGTCCCTATGGTCGTGCTCAACCGCATTTATACCCGCACCGGCGACGACGGCACCACGTCGCTCGGCACCGGAGCACGGCGCAAGAAATACGACCTGCGGGTCGAGGCCTACGGCACGGTGGACGAGGCCAATGCGGTGATCGGGCTGGTCCGCCTGCATACCGCCGGCGATGCCGCGCTCGATGCGTCTCTCGGCCGCATCCAGAACGACCTGTTCGACGTCGAAGCTGACCTCTGCCTGGCCGAAAAAGGCCCTGGCGGCGCGCGCCTCACGGTCACCGAGGCGCAGGTTACCTGGCTGGAGGGCGAGATCGACCGGCTCAATGCCGAGCTGGAACCGCTGAAATCCTTCATCCTGCCGGGCGGCAGTCCGGCCTCGGCCTATCTGCATCTCGCTCGCACGGTCTGCCGGCGCGCGGAGCGGATCATGGTCGAACTCAAGGACAGGCCGGGGGAGGGCGTGTCGGAGCCCTCGCTCAAATACGTCAACCGATTATCCGACTACCTCTTCGTCGCCGGCCGCTATGCCAATGACAAGGGCGCACGCGACGTGCTGTGGGCGCCCGGGCAGAACCGGTGATTTGAACCGAACGCTACGATCGCTCGACTGAAGAGACAGACAATCGCGGGCGAGATCATGATGCGGCAAAGCAAACTGGCTTTGGGAACGTTGGCTTTGCTGGGAGCGCTGCTCGCGCCGGCGGCCCATGCGGCAAGTCCGCTTGATACGCCACCAGTCCCGTTTAAAGCCCCTCCGCCAAGCCCGATGGACGAGCTCATCGCTCCCAATCCCGCCAGCAGCGCTTGTTTCACGCGCGTCTATGACACCGGCCACTTGCGCAAGAACTCGAAACAAACGACGACGTCGATGACGGTCTGGCTGGCCTACAACCGGGCCACCGGCGATCCGCCCGTCCTCAATCCTCCGGACCTCGGCATCGCCATCAGCCGGCGCGGGGATTCCGAACCGTTATTCGCGCAGGGCGGGTGCGCCTGGGATGAGGGCGTCGACCGGGATACTTCAGACCGGCGCATGATCAAGGAATTCAAGAAGGAGGCCGGAGTCGGCTGCATGATGTTGGCGCGCCCGGAAGTGTTCGACGTGTCCAGCGCCGAGGAAGGCGGCTACCTGATCCTCGACCCCGGCAAGGACAAGGACACGCTGATGGTCTACCTCGATACCGGCCTCACGATGGTGAAGCGCGCCGACCGGGCGAAGCAAATCGACGTAAATTTTAGCGCCGATGACCGCGTCTTCATGCTGCACCGGACCGACGTCAAGGATTGCGCCGCGGTTGAGGATGCGATGACCACGCCGGAGCCCGACGCGCCCCGGCGTTGACCCCGAATAAGACGCCTATTAGGGTGCGCCGCAGCATATTCCGGGCCCAAACGTTTGGGGCATCGCGGCCCGAGGAGCAGATTCAGAACATGAAAATTCTGGTGCCCGTGAAACGGGTGGTCGACTTTAACGTCAAGATCCGCGTCAAACCGGACGGCTCCGGCGTCGAACTCGCCAATATCAAAATGTCGATGAATCCGTTCGACGAGATCGCCGTCGAAGAGGCGATCCGCCTGAAGGAAGCGGGCAAGGCGACCGAAATCATCGCGGCATCGATCGGACCGGCGCAGGCCTCTGAAACCATCCGCACCGCGCTCGCCATGGGTGCCGACCGTGGCATCCTGGTGAAGGCGGAAGGCGCGGTCGAGCCGCTGGCGGTGGCGAAAATCCTCAAAGGCATCATCGATGAGGAAAAGCCCGGGCTCGTCATCCTGGGCAAGCAGGCGATCGACGACGACTGCAATCAGACCGGCCAGATGCTGGCCGCGCTGCTCGGCTGGGCGCAAGGCACCTTCGCTTCCAAGATCACCATCGACGGCGATAGCGTCACGGTGATCCGCGAGGTCGACGGCGGACTGCAGACGGTGAAGCTCAAAGCGCCGGTGATCGTCACCACCGATCTGCGCCTGAATGAGCCGCGCTATGCCTCGTTGCCGAATATCATGAAGGCGAAGAAAAAGCCGATCGCCGACAAGACGCCGGCCGACTATGGCGTCGACATCACGCCTAGGCTGCAGGTGCTCAAGACGACTGAACCGCCGGGGCGCAAATCCGGCGCCAAGGTTGCTTCGGTGGCCGACTTGGTTGTCAAACTCAAAGACGAAGCGGGGGTGATCTGATGACCACGCTTCTGATCGCCGAGCACGACAACAAGGTGCTCAAGGACGCAACCACCAAAGCGCTCACCGCGGCTAAGGCGCTTGGGCCGGACGTGCACGTGCTGGTCGCCGGCAAGGATTGCAAGGCGGTGGCCGACGCCGCCGCCAAGCTCGACGGCGTCAAGAAAGTGCTGCTGGCGGACGGCGCCCTTTACGAGCATCGCGTCGCGGAGCCGTTCGCCGCGTTGATCGTCTCGCTCGCCGGCCCCTATGACGCCATAGTCGCGCCGGCGACCACCAACGGCAAGAACGTGATGCCGCGCGTGGCCGCGCTGCTCGACGTCATGCAGGTATCTGAGATCATCAAAGTAATCGCCCCCGACACGTTCGAGCGCCCGATCTACGCCGGCAATGCTATCCAGACGGTGAAGTCGAGCGACCCCAAGAAGGTCATCACCGTGCGCACCTCTACGTTCCAAGCCACCGGCGAAGGCGGCTCGGCCAGCGTGGAAAATGCTCAGGCTGCGGCCGACCCCGGACTGTCTTCTTTCGTCGGCGAAGAGTTGTCGAAATCCGACCGACCGGAGTTGACCTCGGCCAAGATCATCATCTCCGGTGGCCGCGCCATGCAGAGCCGCGAGA
>DAIMKK010000280.1:0-4458 GCA_036721745.1 Pseudolabrys sp.
CGCTGGGTGCAGGGCCGGTAGAGTTGGTGCGACGAGGAGGAATCGTGTTTAGGAAGTCGGAATGTCGTTTCGCAATACCCTCACTTTCGCAATGCACAGAATCGCGCCTCCGAAACGCTTCCAAGCTTGACGCCGATTGTTGCTGGTGCGGTATCGGTGTTAATTGGCGCGGGGTCTCGACGCCGATCGGCACGCTAAGCTGTCGATCCACCTGGCAGTAGAGGGGGGCGCTTTTGGGCGCTTATTCACATACCTAGTTTTCATTCCCAAGCTCCGGCCACCGTTATCTGTGCTGTCGGCTGAGAGCATCGCTCTCATGCCGCCTCGTAAGACGCGATCTTCTTGATCTGCGGCGCGAGCGCGTCTTCGGCCGTTTCGAGATCGAAGCGCGCCTGAATGTTCATCCAGAACGCAGCGCCGGTCTTGAAGAACTTGCCGAGCCGCAGCGCGGTGTCGGCCGTAACGGGCTTTTCTTCGCGCGCGATGCGTTCGATCCGGGTACGCGGCACGTCCAGCGCGGCCGCGACCGCGTAAGGTGTCAGCTTAAGCGGAACGAGAAATTCTTCCCGCAGGATTTCGCCGGGATGAACCGGCGGAAGTTTCTTTGCCATTTGCGAGTTCCTATTCGGTGGCCACATTCGGCCGGTCTGGCTAGTGATAGTCGATTATCTCCACGTCTTCGGGACCCACATCGGTCCACCTGAACACGACCCGCCATTGATCATTGATGCGGATCGAGTGCTTACCCGCCAAATCGCCCTTAAGAGCTTCAAGGCGGTTGCCGGGAGGCGAGTTCAAGGCCTCAAGAAAGGCGGCGGCGTCCAGCATAATCAGTTTTCGGCGAGCTACCTTGGCGAGAATTGCTGGGAAACCCTTCGGGACCACGCGTCCCTGAAGGATCGGCTCGGCAAATTTCCCCTTGAAGTTCCTGATCATGAGCCCAACGTATCCCATCGGGATACGCATTGCAAGACTTTCGTATCCCGACGAGATACTACCCGCGAGCGCCGCGATTTGCTGCAGCGCGCGCCGCTCGATGCCGGCATTCAACCCGCGCAGATGGCCTGAAGTCTGTCTTGCGGCCACGCGCAATCGATATCCCGGGCCACGGCGCGCTGCCGCGTGAGTTGACCCTGCAATACGCCGGTTCGGCGGTAAGCGGCTGCTATTCGTTCCTAATGTGGACTGCTCAATGCAATTGTGCGGAACTAGCTGTCCATGTCGCAAACCAATCCGGCTAGCCGTTGATCGAGAATCAGGCAATCCTGTTGTTAGGATGAGGGATCCTTGCAGACTTATTGGTTGGATGATCGTCGATCGGCGCCGATCACGGGCAACGCTTGGCTACCGCTTCAAGGCTCGTCTCTACCATCCTCCGGATTTAGTTTTCGACAGGGACAGTGGGCGATCGTGCCGGCTAGGGCGCCACGATCTTTTGCAGCTGAGTGGCCGTGTAGTTCTGTCCATTGATGGACAGAAGTGGCGGGGTCTGCGTGAGGTCTACCGAATCCACCTTAGCCTGAATTTGCGTCGAAATCGCCGTGGTCTGGCCGCTGGCGTCCGTCGCGGTCGCTGTCATGGTGTAGGCGCCGTCCGGCCACATCGTGCCATTGATGCCGTGACCGTCCCAGGTGAAATTCTGCGTGCCCGGGTTGACGGCGAAGCTGCTGGTATAGGCGGTTTGGCCGGTCGCGTCTTTGATGGTGACCGTCGCGGTCGCCGGCTTGGTGACATTGAGGCTCCAGTTGGCCTTGCCGCCGGTGAGCTGCGTGGTCGAGCCATCGACCACCACGGTGGCGCCGACCAGGGCGAGTGCTGACGTCGATTGCGCGGCTTGGTTCAGCGATACCAAGGTTGTCAGCGCATCATTCGACTTCATTTGCTGCTCGACCGAGGCGAATTCGACAAGCTGCTGGGTGAACTGGTTGGTATCCATCGGGCTGAGCGGATCCTGATTCTGCAATTGCGTCGTCAACAACTTCAGAAATGTGGTGAAATTGCTTGCAATTTCGGTGTTGTTCGCCGCGCTTGCCACCGCGCTGGCGGACGGGGTGGTTGAAGGGATAGCGGAGGTGATCGTGGTCATGGTCAATCCTCAGACACGAATGTCGATGCCGCCACGCAGTCCAGCGAGGCGGCTATAACTGAGCTGGGTCGTATCGATTGTTGGAAGCGCGCTGTCTTTGACGACGATCTGCACGATGGCCGGTGCGGGCGTATTGCTTTGCTCGCGGCCCATGGTTTGGTCGCGTAGCGAGAATTGCATGCCGTTGTCGGCGGTTTTCAGCCCGGCATCCTGTAGCGCGCGTTCGAGACCGGAGGCGTCGCGGCGCAATAAATCGAGCGTGTCGGAACGGTCCGCGATCAGGCGTGAGGTCACGTGGCCGTCGCGGTCGACGTCGAGGCGGACTTCGATGCGGCCGAGCTCGGGGGGATCAAGGCGAATCTCGAAATGGTTCTTGCCCGCCTGGGCCATGCCGGCGATCTCGATGGCGACGCCGGCGAGCGGGACCGCCGCCGGTTGCGTCGCCTGTATAACCGGTGCCGTCGGTGTTGTGGGTGCCGTCGCAACGTCTTGCGCCGGCGGCGTCAGCGACGCCTGCTGGGCGACGTCGCTCGTTGTCCTCAGCGCGGCGGCCTGGACATCTGTCGCAATCGGCGGCAGCGATTCCATGGACGCGTTGTGAGTGGCGGCTGGGACTTCATCGCGGGGATGGGCGGCGGCGGGTTTGTCAGCCTCGCCGGCTGTCGATTGCGATTTGCCGTTGCTTTGGAGATCGGACGCTGTCTTGGCGGGTAATTTCGGATTGTCTTGTGGGATTGCGGGATCGACCGCTTTGGTCTTGGGCGTACCGGCAATGATCGCAGGCTGGGCAGCGGCCACTGTTTGTGCAAGCGCGGCGGGCACCGCCGGCGTGAGTGCAGTGGGCGCGGCTTGCGGAATGTCGGCGGGCGCTACCGAGATAACGGGTGCGGTGGCCAGCGCGGCGGCAGGTGTGATCGTCTGAATTGGGGTAGGCGTGGAATCGGCCACGACGGTCGTTGGCGTCGGGCCGTCGGCCGGCTTGCTGTCATCCGCCGGTTTGGAGATATCTCCGCCGGTGGCCTGCGCGCCGATCTTGGCGTCAACCTTCACCTTGCCGTCGCTAGGGACTTTGCCAAAGGTGACCGTCGTATCGGTTTCGGCCGCACTGCCGGCATCGGTTGCATTTGCGTCATCGGCGGCCTTGGTGGTGTCGTTGGGGCGCGCCGCATTTGTGTCCCTGGCCTTGGCCGGGGGCTGTGCCGAATCCTGTTGCACCGCGGCCTTGTCAGCAGGCGCCGGTGGCGTTCGCGGAGGCTGTGAGGCGGGGCCTTGCGTGCCGTCGTCGATGAGGCTGTCGAATGGCGAGACAAAGCTACGCTCGGAACTCGACGCTGCCCGCGGGGGGGGTCGGCATCGCAGGCTTAAACGCATGGGTGGCGGCTTCGGACGCAACTTGCGGCACGGCTGGTCTCCGGATATCCGGCACTTGATCTGCAATCGTCAGGCCAGCGGCCTAAACTATAAAAATTGTTATAGATCAATGACTTATAGGATTGTCGGGGTGCTGTGGCGAGTGCAACTCGGGCAGCGTTTGCTGGCAGGCGGCAATATTTGCCGGCTGACATGGCTCGAATTGCGCGCCAAGCATCGCCACCTATAGTAAGAAGAACCATGTCCAACAGCCTCGACCTCAATCGCCGCCCGCAAGACACCCGTGTCGTCGTCGCTATGTCCGGCGGTGTCGATTCCTCGGTAACCGCCGCGCTGCTCAAGGCCGAAGGCTATGACGTGATCGGCATCACGCTGCAGCTCTACGACCACGGCGCCGCCACCCACCGCAAGGGCGCCTGTTGCGCCGGGCAGGACATCTACGATGCGCGCACCGTTGCCGAACGCATCGGCATTCCGCATTACGTGCTCGATTACGAGAGCCGCTTCAAGGAAGCGGTGATCGACCGTTTCGCCGAAAGCTATATCCACGGCGAGACGCCGGTGCCGTGCGTCGAATGCAACATGGCGATCAAGTTCCACGACCTCTTGATCACCGCGCGCGAACTCGGCGCCGACGTACTGGCGACTGGTCACTACGTCGCCTCACGACGGCTGCCGTCCGGCTCGCGGGGACTCTATCGCGCACGCGAGGAGGAGCGCGACCAAAGCTATTTTCTGTTCGGCACCACGCGCGAGCAACTCGATGTGCTGCGCTTCCCGCTCGGCGATCGCAGCAAGGCCGAGACGCGCGAACTGGCGCGCCAATTCGGGCTGGCGATTGCCGACAAGCACGACAGCCAGGACATCTGCTTCGTGCCGACCGGGCACTATGCCGACGTGATCGAACGGCTGAAGCCGGGCGCGGCGGAAGCTGGTGAGATCGTCGACGTCGAAGGCCATGTGCTGGGCGCACATTCCGGAATTATCCACTTCACCATCGG
>DAIMKK010000281.1:0-4452 GCA_036721745.1 Pseudolabrys sp.
GCCAACGACATCAAAGGGCTGATCGCGCTGGTCAATGCCTCGCCCGGCAAGCTCAACTTTGCCGATGTCGGAGTCGGTTCGACCCAGAACTTTGCCGGCGAACTGATGCGCCAGATGGCCGGCATCGACGTCAAGCACATCCCCTACCGAAACACGCCGGGCGTGGTCGCGGCTTTGCTCGCGGGCGAAGTCGATTACGGGGTCGAGCTGGCGCACGCGGTGCGCGGCCAGGTGCAGGCCGGCCAGTTGAAGCTGCTCGCGGTTGGCTCGCCGGCGCGCTGGCCGACGATCCCTGATACGCCAACGGTCGCCGAATCCGGCGTGCCGGGCTATGCGGTGGTCGGCTGGTATGGCTGGCTTTATCCCGCCGGCACGCCGCAGGCGATCGTCGACAAGACCAATGCCGCGCTGAAAGAAGTGCTGGGACGCCCCGCGATCCGCGAGGCGCTGGAGAAGGTCGGCGCCGTGGTGCATGTCTCGACGCCGGAAGAATTCCGCCAACATATCGCCAACGAAGTCGATAAATGGAAAACGGTGCGTGAGAAGGCTGGAATTCAACAGCAATAGCCGTTGTGCTACTTGTGTCCGGATCAATGAAAGAGGTTTGAAATGGCCGACCAATTGAATGTGCTGGTGATCTGCGGCTCGCTCCGCAAAGGCTCATACAACGCCGCGTTGACGCGCGCGCTGCCGGCGCTGGCGCCGCCCGAGATGAAGCTCGTCACCGCGCCGCCGTTCGACACGCTGCCGCTCTACAATGAGGATGTGCAGAATGCGTCCGGCTTTCCGGGCCCGGCCGTGGCCCTCGCCGCCGCGATCCGTACCGCCGATGGCGTGCTGTTCGTCACGCCGGAATACAACTGGTCGATGCCTGGCGGCCTGAAGAATGCGATCGACTGGGTCTCGCGCATGAAGGAGCAGCCATTCGAGGGCAAGCCGGTGGCGATCCAATCCTGTTCGCAAGGCCCGCTTGGCGGCGCGCGTATGCAATATCACTGGCGCATGTCGATGACCTTCCTGAAGGCCTTCATCTACGGCACGCCCGAGGTGTTCGTCGGCTTGGCCGCGACCAAGTTCGACAAGGAGACGCTCGAGCTGAAGGATCAGCCGACCAAGGATGTCGTCAAGGCGCAGCTCGCGGCATTCGCGAAATTCATTGCGAAAATGAAGCGCTGAACACGCCTGCATCACCCAGCTCTCGGGGGGAATGGTGGCCGAATTCAAGATCCGCTTCGACGACGGTGCCGCTTATGAGCGGATGATGGGCGTCTGGAGCCGGCTGGCCGGCGATATTTTTCTCGATTGGCTGGCGCCACCGTCAGACCTGCGGTGGGTCGACATCGGCTGCGGCAATGGCGCTTTCACTGAACTGATCGTCGATCGCTGCGCGCCGGCCGAAATTCAAGGCATTGATCCGTCGCAAGCCCAGCTTGCCTTCGCACGTACACGTCACGCCGCGCGCGTGGCGCATTTCCAGCAGGGCGACGCCATGGCGCTGCCGTTTTCCGGACACCGGTTCGATGTGGCGGTCATGGCGCTGGTGCTTTTCTTCGTGCCCGATCCGGCGAAAGGCGTTGCCGAAATGGTGCGCGTGACTCGCCCCGGCGGCACGATCACGGCCTATCTGTGGGATCTGCCGGGCGGCGGTTTCCCCATGGAGCCGGTGCAGGCCGAGATGCGCGCCATGGGTTTTCCGACCGTGCGTCCGCCAAGCGCCGACGCGTCGCGCCTGGATACGCTGCGCGGCCTGTGGACAGATGCTCGTCTTGAGCAGATCGAAACGCGGGAAATTGCGGTGCGGCGCAGCTTCACGGATTTCGACGACGTCTGGGCAACCTGCCTGCTGAGCCCGAGCGTCGCCGCGGTCCTCGCCACCATGGCGTCCGGCGATGTTGACCGCCTCAAGGAGCGCTTGCGCGCGCGCCTGCCGGCGGATGCTAGCGGACGCATCACCTATGGGGCGCGCGCCAACGCGATCAAAGGACGCGTCCCGGCTTGAACGCCGGTTCGGGGATGCCGCTCACCCCGCCGGCTGCGCTCGCTTGGGAAACAGTTGCGGCCGCAGTTTCGGGTGGCCGGCCATCGTCTTGGGCGCGTAAGGCGTCTCGGCGCCCAGTTCCTCGGCGGCGTGCCAAGCCCAGCGCGGGTCCCAGATGGCGGCGCGCGCCAGGCAGATCAGGTCGGCCTTGCCGGATGCGACGATATCCTCAGCCTGCTGGTAGCCGGCGATCAGGCCGACGGTCATGGTCGTGATGCCGCTTTCCTTCTTCACCTTTTCGGCGAACGGCACCTGGTAGCCGGGGGATAGCGGAATCTTCTGCGCCGGCGAGAGCCCGCCGCTGGATACGTCCATGTAGTCCATGCCCCGCTTCTTGAGCTCCTTGGCGAGCACCACGGTTTCCTCCGGCGTCCAGCCGCCCTCGACCCAATCGGTGGCGGAGACGCGCATGCCGAGCGGCTTTTGCTCCGGCCACACCGCCCGCACGGCCTCATACATCTCGATCGCAAAGCGCATGCGATTTTCCAGCGCGCCGCCGTATTCGTCGGTGCGCTTGTTGGAGAGCGGCGACAGGAACTGGTGCGTCAGATAACCGTGCGCGCCGTGCAGCTCGATCACGTCGTAGCCGATGCGGTCGACGCGCTTGGCCGCCGCGGCAAACTCGCCGATGCAGCGCTTGATGTCGTCCTTGGTCATGGCGTGCGGTATCGCCCAGCCGGTGTCGTAGGGTATTGCGGAGGGTGCTTCCGGCGTCCATGCGTCCGGTCCCTCGAGGATCGGCTTGCCGCCGGCGCCCGGCGGCGTGGTCGGCGCTTTGCGCCCGGCGTGCGCGAGCTGCACGCCCAACTTGGCCACGCCGTATTGCCGGCAGAAATCGTGCACACGCTTGAGCGCGGCTTCGTTCTCGTCGGAATACATACCGGCGCATTTCGGCGAGATGCGGCCTTGCGGATTGACATTGGTCATCTCGCACATCACCAACCCGGCGGCGCCGAGCGACATATTGCCGAGATGCATCAAGTGCCAGTCGTTGGCCGAGCCGTTGTTGGAATTGTACTGGCACATCGGCGAGACCACGACGCGGTTCGGCAGTGTGAGACCGCGCAGCGTGAGGGGAGAAAACAGGACGCTAGCCATTTTTCGACTTTCCTTTCGAGGAGCGGAGAATTTTTCGGTTGATTTCGATTAGCCCCAGATGCCGCCGGCGTAATAGGCGTGCATTGCCACCACCAAGCAACAGATCGCCCAGAATAGGCAGAATTCGAAGCCGCCGATATTCCATAGCCATTTGCCGGTGACGCGATAGACGCCGACCGCGGCGACTGTAAGGTGGGCTGTCATGATCGCGGCGCAGATGGTGGTGTAGATGTTGAATATCAGGCCGAACGCCAGCACGACCTCGATGGCGCCGGCCAGATACATCCAGAACTTGGGCGGCTTGAACCCGGCGGCGACGAAGAAGCCAAGCGCTGCCGGCACATAGAACTTGCCATAAATATGCGGAATCATGAACAGGCCGCAGATCAGCCGCAGGATGTTGAATTCATTGAGTAGATTGAAGTTGGCGGTGAGTGAATACATCGCGGCCCCCGAATGGTTTGATCCCCTACCGTATTGGCCAAGGTCGCATTTCTGCGCGTTTCAGCCAACCCCTGCGGCGGTAGCCGCGTATCGCGGTCACAACTTGCGGCCCTTTAGCCAGGCCGCGCCCCTGGCATAGAGCGCATCCAGCTCGGGACCTTCGAGCCCCGGCATGTCGGTCTTTACCTTATAGCCGACGCGGGTCTGCATATAGGCGAGGTGGCGGTAGCCTTCGGGAAATGAATTTAGCAGCTTTTGATCGAGCGAAAGCTTCGCCGCGGGATCGACCGGATTGAGCCGGTCCCGCTCGTAAATCGGCTGGCGCAGCACGAGGCCCCAGCGCCCTTTGCGCTTTTCTAGGAAGTCATAGAAGCGGCCGGTGCATACCACGTCGCAGACCACGCCCTCGATCGGCGCGCGCTGGGAGATGGTCATCTTGGTCTGCGCGATGGCGCGTTTGCCTTTGACGTCGACCGATGAACCACCGAGGAAATGCAGGAACTTCATCCCGCGCTCCCAGCCTTCGTCGCTCATCTTGATGAATTCCTCGACGGTGCCTTGCGTCCAGGTCGCCATCATCCGCCCTTCCTTATGCCAGACGGTGCGGAAACGGTCCCACAGCCGGGCATCGCGCCAAAGCGCCCAGTTCTCGACCAGCGTGCGGATGTTTAGTTGGTCGGCGGTCGTTCTCGGCATGGTAAGCCCCTCGGTTTTGCGCTTCATAGCTGATAAGAATTTGCCAGTCACCTGCGGCAGGAGAAGCAAATGGCCCGGCTGGAAGGGAAAACCGCGATCGTCACCGGCGGCGCCAAAGGCATCGGCCGGCACTATTCGCAGGCGTTCGCCGCCGAAGGCGCGCGTGTGATGATCGC
>DAIMKK010000282.1:0-4445 GCA_036721745.1 Pseudolabrys sp.
GTGCATCACTTATGCCGTTGCCTGCGCCGGCGCGAGCGTTACTACGATCGAGGGTCTCGACGACGACGACATCGGCGCGGAGTTGCGTGCGGCATTTTCCCGCGAACACGCTTTGCAGTGCGGCTATTGCACGCCCGGCATGCTGATGTCCGGCCGCGATCTCGTCTTGCGCGCGCAAACGCCGGACGAGCACGACATCCGCGTGGCTATGAGCGGCAACCTTTGTCGCTGCACCGGCTATGTCGGCATCGTGCGGGCCATCCAAAGCGTCATCGCGGATCAGCGCTCCCGAGGTATTGCGCCGTTGCCGGGAGCAGGCCGCACGGCGCTCGGGCCGGCGGGCTCCGGCCACGAGCAGAGCGTCGGCACGAGCGATTCCAATCGCCGTAGCGCATCGGTTGGTGCAGGCGAGACATCGGCGACGGCCGCGGTCGCTAGCGGGCCGGAACGGCTTGCGGATTGGACACCGCAGGCGAGCTTCGACCAGAGCTTTGTCCTCAATCACGCGATCGCTGATGTGTGGAATTTCTTCGCCAACACGACCGAGGTCGCCATGTGCCTTCCCGGCGCTTCGCTGAGCGGCGACACCGGCGCGCGCGAAGTGGCCGGCAAGATGCGGATCAAGGTCGGTCCGATCGCGGCGGAATTTCATGGCTCAGCCGAAATCGACCGCGATCCGGCGACCTATTCCGGTACGATTCAAGGCAGCGGCCGAGACCGGCGAAACAATTCCGCAACGCGTGGAGCGATCCGCTACCGTTTGCTGCCGGTGAGCGAAAACACGACGAAAGTCGAGCTCAATGTCGGCTATCGACTCACCGGACCGCTGGCGCAGTTTAGCCGATCGGATCTCGTGCATGATATCGCGAGCCGTCTCATTGCCGTGTTTGCGCAGAATGTCGAGGTGCGGCTGGACGGGTCGGAGCAGCCGGCCGCTCCGGCAGCCGAGCTCAACGCGAGTGCCTTATTTTTCTCCGTGCTCGCGGACAGGATCAAAGCGCGGTTCCGACGTATGGTCCGGGGGATCACCGGCCGGCGCAAAGAATAGCCATCAATGTGAAGCAACACTGTTATGATTAACTTATGGAAGGATATGCGATGACCACCAACGCCCGTCAGAAAGTGCTTGAGACGATCGACGCAAATCGCGACAAGGCAATCAAGTTTCTCCAGCAGATTATCTCGATTCCAAGCGTCACCGGGGACGAGGGGAAAATCCAGGCCTTTCTGTCGGACTACATGACCAAGCTCGGCCTCAACGTTGACATGTGGGAATCCGACTGGGAGGCCTTGAAAAAACATCCCGGATATATTCCGGTGGACCGGGGCTATGAAGGGCGCCCAAACATTGTTGCCACCTGGAAGGGCTCGGGCGGCGGACGGTCGCTGCTTCTGAATGGTCATACCGATGTGATTCCGGTCGGTAACGGAGAAGGATGGAGCGACAATCCCTGGTCCGCCAAAGTCATGGATGGTCGTATTTATGGGCGTGGCTCCTGCGACATGAAGAGCGGTGTCGCCAGCCACATACTGGCGGTCGAATTTCTCAAGGTGGCCGGTGTAAAGCTCAAGGGCGACGTCCTCATCAACGTCGTCATCGATGAAGAAGTCAGCGGCCACGGCACGCTGGACACGGTGATTCGCGGCTACAAGGCAGACGCGGGCATCTCAGGCGAGACCAGCGGCCTTGCGGTGCAGCCTGCCTGCATCGGCCGCATTTGGTTCGAGATTGAAATTCAGGGCAAGCTGGCCGGCATCCAGAGGCGTTACCAGGGCGTGAGCGGCATCGAGCTCGGCTACAAGATCACCAAGGCGGTCGAAGCTCTCGAGGCCAAGCGCGTCGCGACCGTCAAGCACCCCTTGTATCCAAAGCCGATCGATGCGCTGCCTTGCATGATCGGTGCCTTCCACGCCGGCAGTTTTCCAAGTTCCTTTCCCGCCACCTGCCTGTTGAAGGGCAGCATGGCCACGGTCCCGGGCGAGGACCACGAAGGTGTGAAGCGGAGCCTTGTCGAACAAGTGGCGCGCGCGGCCGCTGAAGATCCTTGGATGAAGGATCACCCGCCGAAAGTGAGGTTCGTCGGCTATGACGGGCAGGCCTCTGAAATTCCACGCGATCATCCGATCGTCGAAACCGTGAGCAAGAACTACACCGAGATCACGGGACGCAAACCGGAGATCAGCGGCCGCCAGGGTGCCGCAGACACGCGCTTCCTGAACCTCTACGGCAACACGCCGACGGTGATTTTTGGTCCGGGCTCGACCGCCGTCATGCACTCTGACGACGAATATGTGTCGATCGACGACTACCTCGCCGCCATCAAGGTGATGGCGCTCAGCATTTATGACTGGTGCGGCGTCGAGGCTCGTTAGCGCAATTTAGGGATGCATCAATCGGGATCGGTCTCGACGGGCCCATGGCGCGAGGGCCGTCCGATTGATGTGCCCTGAAGCCGCCGGCTCGTTATAAAGCGTGCGGAACAGCGCACCGGCTCTGTGTCTCCAGGCCCGGCCGTAAAGGTATTGTGTTCCTAAACATAGTACCATATCCTGGATTGTCGCCTTGCCATAAACACAGCGAGACTCGATGCAGAACAAGCCGACTATCGCCGTTATCGGCGGCACGGGTGACCTGGGTTCCGGACTCGCCCGGCTGTGGGCGGCTGCCGGTTATTCAGTCGTGCTCGGCTCGCGGGCGAAGGACAAGGCCGAGGCTGCGGCGCGGGAACTCGCGTCGCAAATCGGGATCGGCGTGCGTGGTGACGACAATCGCGCGGCCGCGCAGGCCGCTGACATCGTCGTTTTGTGTGTTCCCTATTACAATCACGACACGATTCTCGATGAGATCAGGCCTGTGATGGAGGGAAAGATTCTGGTCGATGCCGTCGTCCCGCTCGTTCCGCCCAAGGTTTCCGTGGTGCAACTGCCGGCATCCGGCTCGCCGGCGGTAGCGGCTCAGCGCATGCTCGGACCCGGTGTGCGTGTTGCGTCTGCGTTCCACAATGTCGGCGCCAAGAAGCTCCATGGCGGCGAGAAGGCCAATTGTGACGTGCTCATCTTCTCTGACGATGCGGCGGTCCGTGAGCAGGTGATAGCGCTGGCCAACATTGTCGCGACGCGCGGTGTCGACGGCGGAGCGCTCGCCAACTCCGTTGCCGCCGAAGCGCTCACTTCGGTCTTGATTGCCATCAACCGACACTACAAGGTTCCCGGTGCTGGCATTCGCATCACGGGTTTGCCGGCACCCGAAGCACGGTGACCATTGATGGTTTCGAGAAGCCTCACGCTAACCGCATTGACGGGGCTTCCGCTCGTCCAGCCCGGCGATGATCTCGGCGCGCTGCTTGCCGCGGCGCTGCGTCGGACGCAGATCGCGCCGCGGGACGGCGACGTTTTCATCATCGCGCAGAAGGTGGTTTCGAAGGCGGAAGGGCGGATCGTCAAACTCAAGGAGGTTGTGCCGTCAGCGCGAGCGGTGGCACTTGCCAATGAGGTGAACAAGGATGCTCGCCTCGTCGAGGTCATCCTCTCCGAATCCGACGAGGTCGTGCGCCATCGGCGTGATGTTTTGATTGTGGCGCACCGGCTCGGCTTCGTCATGGCGAATGCGGGCGTCGATCAATCGAATGTCGGATCTGAAGACGGCGAGCATGTCCTGCTGCTCCCGCGCGATCCCGACGCCTCGGCCACCGCACTGAAGACGCAGCTGGACCGCGAATTCGGCGTCAATCTGGGCATTCTCATCAACGACAGCTTCGGCCGGGCCTGGCGCAACGGCGTCGTCGGCGTCGCCCTTGGTGCAGCGGGAATTCCGGCTTTGCGGGACATGGCGGGTACGCCGGACTTGTTTGGCCGCAAGATGCGCGTCACCGAGGTGGCGGTGGCCGACGAGATAGCCGCGGCGGCATCGTTGCTGATGGGGCAGGCCGCCGAGGGACAGCCTGCGGTGCATTTGCGTGGCTTTTTCTGTGATGCGCCTGCGGCCCCGGCGTCTGCGCTTTTGCGGGCCAAAGCGTTGGATTTGTTTCGATGAATGCGCACACACACTCCGGTCATGTGCTTGCGCTGTGTGGCGGCATCGGGGGCGCCAAGCTCGCGCTCGGCCTTTATCGCATGCTCGATCCCCAACAACTGACGGTGGTCGTGAATACCGGAGATGACTTCGAACATCTCGGGCTGAAGATCTCCCCCGATCTCGATACCGTGCTTTATACGCTCGGCGGCGTGGCCGATCCGGAGCGGGGATGGGGACGGGCGCAGGAAACATGGGAAAGCATGGCTGCGCTGCGCCAATTGGGGAGCGAGACTTGGTTTCAGCTTGGCGATCGCGACCTGGCCATGCATGTTATGCGCACCGAGTGGCTGCGTGCGGGGAAGAGCCTTACCGAATTCGCCGCGCACGCTGGTGGTCGGCTCCGAATTTTGGCCCAGATTCTACCGATGAC
>DAIMKK010000283.1:0-4438 GCA_036721745.1 Pseudolabrys sp.
ACCGCTTCGCCGATCCGTGTCAGCTGCTCGTTGGGGGTGAGCCCGTCCGGACTCCGGGTCGTAATCGCCTGGAGCACCTGGCCCTTGAGGCCGGCCACGCGCACCATGAAGAATTCGTCGAGGTTGTTCGCCGAAATGGACAGAAAGCGCACACGCTCGAGCAGCGGATGGCTCTCGTTGGCGGCCTCTTCCAGGACCCGGCGGTTGAAATGCAGCCAGGACAATTCCCGATTGATGAATCGTTGCGGCTGCGCCCTTAGATTCGTCTCGGACGCCGAAGCCGGAGCCGAAGGAGTAACGTCGCGGTCGGCCACCGAAGCGATTTCATCAATCTTTACAAGAGCTTGTGAGCGATCTGCCATTGTAATAGAGGCCTGAAAGGCCAAATCCCTAACCGATAAAAGTGGCCGACGGATGACAGTTCGCGCCTGAACCGTCGGCTTCGTCAAGTGATCGTCATTGGCGTCGTTAAGCGGATTGGTCGCGGAACAGTTCCGCCGCCAGCGCCCGCGTCACCGGGCGGTGCTGGCGCATCGCCTCTTCGTCGAGCAGCGCGACCGCGGCACGGGCGCCCACGAAGGACCGCTCGATGCGGTTGACCAGATAATTTACCAGCGCCTCGTCGACGGCGAGCTGACGGTCGGCCGCGAGTTTGACGATCAGCGAGCGTAGCAGCGCGTCGTCAGGGGCGGAGAGCGCGACGCTCGGCAGCGCGCGCAAACGCGAGGTAAGATCGCGGATCGCCACCGGAAAAGTCGCCAGCGGTGAGCGCGAGGTGATGAGGACAAACGCACCCTCCTCGCGCGCGAGATTGATCAGATGGAATAGCGCGCGCTCGTCGAGCCCGGCGAATTCCAGATCCTCGAGCACCAGCGCGCCGGTGGCCAAGGCCGCCGGCAGGTCGCCATGCTCGAGCAATTTCGCCGCCAGCACGCGCGCGCCCGAAGCTTCCGCCCAGATCGCGGCGAGATGGCTCTTGCCCGAGCCTTCCGGCCCGATCAGCGCCACGATCCGATCCGGCCAGTCCGGCCAGCGCTCGATCAGCGCGAGCGCGGCCGCGTTCGACGGCCCGCGCAGAAAATCCTCGCGCGCGAAGCTTGTCGCATGATCGAGCGCGAGCACGAGCTGACGCGGACTGAGCGAACTTGCGTTCATCCCGGCGGCTCGCCGGTATAGAGCGAGCTTGCTTGATAGCGCTGCAACGAAAAGCGTCCGAGCACGCCGATGGTAGCGGCGAGCGGCACCGCCACCATCAGGCCGACAAAACCGAACAGATAGCCGAACGCGAGCAGCGCGAAGATCAGCCAGACCGGATGCAGCCCGACGCTCTCGCCGACCAGCTTGGGCGCCAGTAGATTGCCCTCGAGGAATTGGCCGAGCAGGAAGATGCCGAGCACCATGAGGATCGAGCTGTAGTCCGGCCAGAACTGCGCCACCGCCACGCCGAGCGCAAGGATCAAGCCGGTCATCGAGCCGACATAGGGGATGAAGGTGATGATGCCGGAAATCAGCCCGATCAGCAGGCCGAAATTAAGCCCGCTGAGGGTCAGCGCGACCGCATAAAACGAACCGAGGATCAGGCAGACCGCGGTCTGCCCGCGCACGAAACCGGAAATGGCGGCGTCGATCTCGCGCGCGAGCTGGCGCACGGTTTCGCGCTGATTGACCGGGACCCAGCTGTCGGCGCTGCGGACCATGCGGTGCCAGTCGTAGATCAGGTAGAACGCCACCACCGGCGTCACCACCACCAGCGAGAACAGCGAGACCAGCGCGCGGCCGCCCGACCAAAGCGATTGCAGGAACGTGGTGAGCCACCCCACCCCTTGCGCTACCAGATCGCCCATCGATTTGTCGGCACTGAAGCTCGCGCCCAGGATTTTCTGCAGCCACGGCCGGCTCGGATCGCTGAGCAACGATTGCAGCCGCGTCACATAGCCGGGGAGATTGTCGATGAAAGACGACAGTTGGCCGCCTAGGATCGGCGCCACCAGCAGGATCAAGAGCACGATCGCCATCACCACCAAAGTGATGATCGACAGCGCGCCGGCCAGCCGGTTGACGCCAAGGCGCTCAAGCCGGTCGGTGACCGGCGTGAGCAGATAGGCGATGGCTGCACCGGCGACGAACGGCAACAGGATCTGACTCAACAGCCACAGCAGCAGCACGATGGCCGCGAGTGCCGCCAGCCAGAATATGACTTGCCGTTCGGACGGCATGCCGCCGTCCTCGGGCTGATCGCGACGCGGACGCGGCCGGGCGCGCGGGCTCATGGTCCGCACGCCGTCGTGTTCATGTGCCGCACCCATTCGGCGACATAGGCGGCCACCGACAGCAAGGTCAAGACGGCGACCAGACCCATGAGGATGAGCGTGAGCATCGGCCACTCGTAATTGAAGCCGAGCGCGCCGAGCACTACGGAGGCGAACACGATCTGCGCCACCGTATTGAGTTTGGAGACCAGCAGCGGCTTGATCTTGAGCGGGTTGCCGACCAGCCATGACAGCATGATCCCGCCCACGATCAAGATGTCGCGCGACACCACCAGGATCACCAGCCAGCGCGGGATAAATCCGTTGATGCCGAGTGTAAGGTAGATCGACACAATGAGCGCCTTGTCGGCGAGCGGATCGAGATAGGCGCCGAGTTCGGTGGTCATGCCAAAGCGCTTGGCGAGATAGCCGTCGACGCCGTCGCTGACGCCGGCGGCCAGGAACAGCACGAAGGCGATCCACATGGCGCCCGGCGTGGCGATCGCCCAGACGACGATCGGCACCAGCAGAATACGCCCCAGCGTAATGAGGTTCGGAATACTCAAGGCAATCCCGGCTTGTCGAGGCGCCCCGGCTTGTTTCCCCGGCAACGCGCCAATCTCGGCAGAGTATAACGGCGCTTCGACCATTGCGCGACTTGCGATTTCCACGTAGGACCCCGGCGCTAGAGCGTGACCCGTTTAGAAGGGCATCATGGCAGAAAAGGAGCGCGGCCTCACTTACGCGCAAGCGGGCGTCGACATCGACGCCGGCAACCGGATGGTGGAGCTGATCAAGCCGCTGGTGCGCGCAACCGCGCGCCCGGGAGCCGATGCCGAAATCGGCGGCTTCGGCGGCTTGTTCGACCTCAAACCGTTGGGATTCAAGGACCCGGTTCTGGTGGCCGCCAATGACGGCGTCGGCACCAAGGTCAAGATCGCCATCGAGACCGGCCGTCACGACACCATCGGCATCGACCTGGTCGCCATGAGCGTCAACGACCTGGTGGTGCAAGGCGCCGAGCCGCTGTTCTTCCTCGACTACTATGCATGTGGAAAACTCGAGCCGGAAATCGGCGCCGCCGTGGTCGCCGGCATTTCGGTCGGCTGCAAGCAGGCTGGCTGTGCGCTGATCGGCGGCGAGACCGCCGAGATGCCCGGGCTCTACCAGGGCGACGATTACGATCTTGCCGGCTTTGCGGTCGGCGCCGCCGAGCGCGGCGCACTGCTGCCGCGGCGCGATATCGCGGAAGGCGACGTCATCATCGGTCTCGTCTCCTCCGGCGTGCACTCCAACGGCTTTTCGCTGGTGCGCAAGGTAGTCGAGAAGAGCGGCCTGTTATGGTCCGCGCCGGCGCCGTTTTCGCCCGATCAGTCGCAATCTACGCTAAGTCTTGGCGAAGCGATCCTGACGCCGACCCGCATCTATGTGAAGTCGTGCCTGGCCGCGATCCGCGCGACCCAAGGCGTGAAGGGGCTCGCGCATATCACCGGCGGCGGGTTTCCCGACAATATCCCGCGCGTGCTGCCGAAGGGCTTGGGCGCGCGCATCGATCTGGAACGCGTGCCGGTGCTGCCGGTGTTCAAGTGGCTGGCGAGCGAAGGCGGCATCGCGCAAAACGAAATGCTGCGCACCTTCAATTGCGGCATCGGCATGATCGTGATCGCCGCGCCCAAGGACGCCGCCGCCGTGGCGCAGGCCTTCACGCAAGCGGGTGAGAAGGCGGTCACCATCGGCAGCGTCATTCGTGCGTCGGGCGAAGCGCGCGTCGTCTATGACGGCAAACTCGACCTTGGGTGAAACATGAGCCGCAAGCGCGTCGCCGTTCTCATTTCCGGCCGCGGCTCCAACATGGCGGCGCTGATCGAGGCGGCGAAGGATAAGAATTATCCGGCCGAGATCGCGCTGGTGCTGTCGAACCGGCCCGACGCCAGTGGCCTCGCAACCGCGCGCTCAGCCGGCATCGCCATCGACGTGATCGATCACACTGCATTCGGCAAAGATCGCGCCGCATTCGATGCTGCGATGCAAGCGATGCTGGATAAGTACCGCATCGATATCGTCTGTCTCGCCGGCTTCATGCGGCTGCTGACGCCAGAATTCGTCGCGCATTGGCCCGGGCGCATGCTCAATATCCACCCGGCGCTGCTGCCCGCGTTCAAGGGGCTCGACACCCACAAACGCGCACT
>DAIMKK010000284.1:0-4415 GCA_036721745.1 Pseudolabrys sp.
CCGCGCGACCTCGCCGCCATCCGCGATGGCGTGCTGGCGGCCGCCGATCTGGCCCGCGCTCTGGCCTCGCTCAAGGATATGCCTGAGGAAATCGCCGCCGCGCTGGCGTCCTGCCGCCGGCCGGACGGCATGCTGGCCGCCGAGTTGTCCGCCGCGCTCGCCGCCGAGTTGCCCGCCTTCAAGCGCGATGGCGGTTTCGTGCGCGAAGGCTATGACCAGACGCTCGACGAAACGCGCGGCTTGCGCGACGAATCCCGCCGCGTGGTCGCCGCCTTGCAGGCGCGCTATGCGGAAGAGACCGGCGTGCGCGGGCTTAAAGTTCGTCACAACAACGTGCTCGGCTATTTCGTGGAAGTGACAGCCCAGCACGGCGACAAGTTGCTGGCCGCACCGCTCAACGCGGCCTTCATCCACCGCCAGACGCTGGCCGGCCAGGTGCGCTTCACCACCACCGAACTGAGCGAACTCGAAGCCAAGATCGCCAGCGCCGCCGACCGCGCGCTCGGGCTGGAGCTGGAGATTTTCGAGCGGCTGGTCGCGAACGTGATCGCGCAAACCGCGCCGATCAAGGAATGCGGCGAGGCGCTCGGCAGCCTCGACGTGGCGAGCGCGCTCGCGCATCTTGCCGCTGAGCGCGACTATGCGCGCCCGCAGGTCGACGACAGCCACGAGTTTGTCATTGCCGGCGGCCGCCACCCGGTGGTGGAACAGGCGCTGGCGCGCGACGGCACGCCGTTCGTGGCCAATGATTGCGATCTGTCGCCGCCGAAGGACGCGGAAGCCGGCCGCATCTGGCTGATCACCGGCCCCAACATGGCGGGCAAATCCACCTTCCTGCGGCAGAACGCCCTGATCGCGATCCTGGCGCAAATGGGCTCGTTCGTGCCGGCCAAGCACGCGCATATCGGCGTGGTCGACCGGCTGTTCTCGCGCGTCGGCGCCGCCGACGATCTGGCGCGCGGACGCTCGACCTTCATGGTCGAGATGGTGGAGACCGCGGCCATCCTCAATCAGGCCGGCGCGCGCTCGCTGGTGATCCTGGACGAGATCGGCCGCGGCACCGCGACTTTCGACGGGTTGTCGATCGCCTGGGCCACGGTCGAACATCTGCACGACGTCAACCAATGCCGCGCCCTGTTCGCCACCCATTTCCATGAGTTGACCGCGCTCTCGGCGCGGCTCGACCGCCTGCACAACGCCACGGTGCGCGTGAAGGAATGGCAGGGCGACGTGGTGTTCCTGCACGAGGTCATTGCGGGCTCGGCCGACCACTCCTACGGCATTCAGGTCGCGAAGCTCGCGGGCCTGCCGGCGAGCGTGATCGAGCGCGCCCGGCTGGTTCTGGCCAAACTGGAACAAGAGGACCGCGCCAAGCCAAAGGGTTTCGAGGACCTGCCGTTGTTCGCGGCGCCGTACAAGCCGCCGCAGGCGGCACCCGACGACGCGCTCGCGTTGGTGGTGGCCGCCGTCGCTTCGCTCCATCCCGACGAGATGTCGCCGCGCGAGGCGATGGATGCGCTCTATATGCTGAAGGCGAAGCTCAACGAAATAGAGAAGTAGTGACGCCTCACGCCGCCCGCGCTCGCCGCCGCTGCGACCCCCACAGCAGCGCGTTCCAGCCGATGCCGACGCTCAAGCCAATGCACCACCAGCAGGCTCATGCCCAGCCCGATCAGCGGGGTGAGCACATGCGCGGCCACGCTTGCCGAAGCAGGTCCCCCGATGCGCGGATGCAGGATGACGAAGAATGATCCCAGCGCCACCGGGAAAAATGCGAATACGCCGGAATAGTAGGAGCCGATCGAGTTCGAGGCGGCGGTGACGACGATGACGCAGAGCGTCACCACCCCCGCGCGCCAGATCAGATCGGCGGCGGTGAATTGAACGCGTTTGACCGCGCCGCCGGCAAGAAAGCGGCGGCCGACCAGGATCGCCAGCGGAAACACCACCGCATTCAACAGCGCGGCAGTGCCTGCGTTCCAATCCATCAGACGCGAGGCCGCGGCGCAGCCAAACCACACCAGGAAGGCACCACCCAGGCTCACCGGCAACGAACGCCGCTGCGCCAGCGCGGCATAAGTCAGCGCGAAGATCGCGCATGCTGCGTTCGAGACCATGCTGCCGACCGCGCTCTGCGCGATGAACGCCGGCGGATGCTCGAAGCCCATGATGATCATGGCGGCGCCGCCCGCCGTCGGCAGCGAGGCGATCAGCGAGCCGATGAACGGCCCGCTGCGCTCGACCACCACGGACGCCGCCACCACGATGCTCGCAGTGATGGCTATCTTCAGCAGCAGGCCAATCAAGAGCATTCCCGTCATACTGGAATGCCGTGGCGGCACGCGCTGAGCATGGCAAGGCCCCAGCCGATCGAGGTCGCCAGCGCCAGGGCGAGCCCGACCGCCACGCCAAGCGGCTCGGTGGCGAAATGCAGCACCGCACAGGCAAAAGCGAAACCGACCAGACCGAGCGGCGCGTTGGCAAGCACGGCGGCCGTCGGCTTGCCGCCGACGCGGTTGTGCAGAATGAGCATGATGCTGATCAGCACCACCGGAAACACCGCGAGAATGCCGCTGCCGCCCGCCCCGATGCGGAAGCTCAAGCCGACCGTCACGCCGACCAGGATCGCGACCAGCACCGCGCGCATCGGCAGGTCGAACCAGCGTCGGTGTACCGGCGGCATCGTCACGTGACGCAGCGGGCGCACCAGCCACAGGCACAACGCCAGCACCGCAACGTTCATGGCGAACGCCGTAAACACCGTCCAGGGCACCCAATGAATGACCAGCGCCAGCGCGGTCCACACCGCCAAGCCGGCCGACAGGCTGACGCTAAGCGAGCGCCGCTGCGCCAGCCGCACATAAACGGTCGCGAACACCACGTTCGCCGCGTTGATGGCGAGGCTCGCCACCGCGCTTTGCGCGATGAAGTGCACGTCATGATCGAGCGAGAGGAATACGTAGACGGGACCCGCGCCGATCGGCAGCGTCGCCACCAGCCCGCCGACCAGTGGTCCGGCGCGCTCGGCGGTCACCGTCGCCGCCAGCACGAAGCCGGCGGTGATGGCCATTTTGACAATGAGCGTAAGCGCGAAATAAAGATCGGGGGACATTACGTTCCTGTTGTCATCGCCGGGCCAGACCCGGCGATCCCACTTACGAAGGCGCGGCGTCCTTCATTGGGATGGCCGAGACAAGCCCGGCCATGACGTGTTCCTAGACCCGCACCAATTTCACATCAACCGGTGGCTGGCGTGAGCACAGTGCGGCCGACCACCTTGCCGGCGCGCAATTGATCCATCACCGCGTTGACATCGTCGAGCGGACGCGTGGTGACTGGCACATCGGGCAGTCCGGTGCGGCGGACGAGCTCCATCAGTTCGGTCATTTCCGGCACGCTGCCGACATAGGAGCCTTGAATCGTGAGCGCCCGCATCGGGATCGGCGGCAGCGACAGCGTGAAGTCGCCGCCAAAGAGCCCGACGATAATATATTTGCCGCCCTTGCTCAGGCTGTCATAGGCGAGCCGGGCGGACTGCGACGATCCGACCACGTCGATCACCGCCCAGGCGCCGCCTTTGGTCAGGCTCTTGATCTGCTCGACAGCGTCGGCCGCCGTGCCGTCGACCACCGCTGCCGCGCCGGCTTTTTTGGCGGCCGCGCGCTTGGCCGGATCGATGTCGACCACGATTGCCGAGTGCCCGCCCATTTTCTGATGCAAGGCAAGACACATCAGCCCAAGGCCGCCGGCGCCGATGATGACTGTCGGCTCCCGCTTCAGCGTCGTCACTTTTTTCAAGGCGCCGAACGTGGTCACGCCCGAGCAGGCGAGCGGTGCCGCGCGTTCCGGCGGCAGGTCGCCGATATCGAACAGATAACGCGGGTGCGGCACTATCATGTAGTCGGCATAGCCGCCATTGCTGAACACGCCGAGGCTGCGCATCGCGGTGCAGAGGTTGTCCTCGTTGCGCCGGCACGGCTCGCATGTGCCGCAGCCGATCCACGGATCGGCAAGCATGCGGGCGCCCATTTTGACGCCTTTAGCGTGTGGGCCGCAGGCTACCACTTCTCCGACATTTTCGTGCCCGAGCGTTAGCGGCAGCTTCATGCCGCGATCTTGCAGGCTAAGCCGGTTGCCCCCGCCAAGATCGAAATAGCCGTCGGCCAAGTGCAGGTCGCTGTGGCAGACGCCGGCGGCGAGCACCTTCAACAGGACCTGGGTGCCGGTCGGTTGCGGCGTCGGCGCCTCGTTGCGCTGGAGCGGCTGGCCGCAAACACAGACCTGGAACATGCGCATGGTCGTTTCTCTCCCGACTGGTTTCTTATTGCAGGGAACCATACCCGGCGCCGCCCGTCACGGCGACCCCCCTTTCGCACCTGCAAAAATGCCGAAAAATTGGTCGCCGCCGCCGCACC
>DAIMKK010000285.1:0-4412 GCA_036721745.1 Pseudolabrys sp.
CAACTGCGGCAATGAGGGCGAACATCATTCCCGACATCATTTCACTGTGGTTCTTGTTTTATTACGTTATCGGCAACGCGAAAAACGGGTGCAAGTTTCATATTGAATGGGCTACAGTTTGCAGTTGCTCCACAAAGTGGGGCCTAAAAAGTGATCACGATGGCATAGCCCGCCGTTTGGGTGGAGCTTCTATGCTACGACGCGCGTTATTAGATCTACTTCATTGCGCTTGAGCCATGGCCAGGCTAACTGACTTACTCAAGGGTCGGAGGCTTTGATATGCTTAACTTCAAAGTGGCCCCTTCTGACTTTGCGCTTATTTACGCGATCTCGAAGCGCGCATCGGCTTTGCTTAAAGAGCGCGACTCCACCAAGGCGCTATTGAAATGGAAATGGACCTAGAGGCGGTCCACAACTGTTGCCCCCTCCGCCTCGCGGATTTGCTAGGCACAAATGACTTCGACATCGTCCACGAAATCGTTGGCATCCGCGAAAATTTTTATCGAAAAACCGGTCATTTCCAGAACGCCTTCTGGCCTCGTTTTGCTGTGCATGAACCGGAGGCGATCGCGCCCCGGCCCGCGATCATCCGCAGGAAGCGGAAGGGCGCTGCTATTGCAGCCTGATCAAAACACCTGATCGGATTGAGACACGACGCGCGACAGAGGTTGCAGCGGCGGAGTGTCCTCCTGCATCGACTGTCTAATTGTAGGTATTGACGGCACGAGGCTCGCTTGCGTTCCCATTTCGGTCGAGTATGCCGCCGCCTCAACCTGGGTCTTGAGTGCAACGATCTCGACCTTCAACGCGTCTAGTTCGACCTTGAGCCGGTTGATGGCGTCGCCCTTCCTTCCGAGCTCGGCGAACTGGCTGGTTGTC
This sequence comes from Pseudolabrys sp., assembly GCA_036721745.1. Classification (GTDB taxonomy): domain Bacteria; phylum Pseudomonadota; class Alphaproteobacteria; order Rhizobiales; family Xanthobacteraceae; genus Pseudolabrys. The sequence continues at coordinate 880 of DAIMKK010000285.1, forward strand.
TTGGTCTTGAGCTGCTCGACGCTCATTTCGAGGCGGCGCGTCGACATGGCGAACTCGGCGCGCAGCTGATCCTTGTCGGCTTGGATCTCCGCCATCGACAGCGGGGTCGCGGCTTCGATGCGCCGCATGGTCAGCCGCACCGCGCGGCCGTGGACGAGGGGGATGATGACCAGCCCGACCAGGGCGGCGACCAGAAATCCGATCCCGAAATACATGATCGGTTCGATCATGAACGACGCCTCCAACTCACCCCAGCACGACCAAACACTAACCCGAACCCGGGTCTCTAGTCCCGGGTCCGTTATTCTCGAACCCGGGTCTCTAGTCCCGGGTCCGTTATTCTCTATATTAATAAAGGCGGCGGCGCCTCAGAACGGGTTCCAGGTCGCCCGTGGCGTAAATTTGAGATAACCGAGATTGGCGCCGAGCCGCAGGCCCACGCCGGAGCGGATCGGTACCACGATGATCTTTCCGGAGGCGAGCGCGGTCATGCCGAAGCCGCCGATGAAATAGGCCGAGCCGTCGATGCCGGCGAAGCGCTGATAGATCGCGTCGGTGGCGGGCAGGTTGTAGACCAGCATCATGGTGCGGGCGCCTTCGCCGCCGTAGTCGAAGCCGACCGAGGGGCCTTCCCAGAATACGCGCCGGTCGCCGGCATTCTTGGTGTAGAGCTTGCCGTCGCCGTAGCGCAGGCCAACCACGATGGCGCCGCCGCCTTCCTGACCGAGCACATAGCCGTTGGGCTCACCCCAGCGGCTGACGGCTTGCTGCACGACCTCGGCCAGGCCGCGCGATACCGTTCCAAAGAACTTGTGTCCTTCGCGAACGATCTCATCGGGCCTGAACGTATCTCGTCTTTGCGGCGGTGGCGGCGGCTGGTTCTGGGCCGCGGCAAGATCGGCGCCAAAGGCGGCGAGGCACAGGGTGATGGCAGCAAAGCGCAAGGTAGCGCGCATCGGATGCTCCATTGGATAGCGGGGTTCCAGCTTCACTTAACCGGTTACTTACGCCGGTGGCCGTAATGTGGCGGCAGAAGCTCTCGCGTCTCGAATCGCTCAAAGATCGCCAATGACTATGACTGCAGCACGGCAGCAACGGAAGTCGGCGCTAGCCCTTGGGCTGGCGCTAGGGCTTGCCGTTTGTGGCGGTATTTTTGCCCCCGCCGCGATTTGGGCAGCCGCCACCGACCGAGTCGTGGTCGACGCCCATACCGGGCTTGCAATCAGCGGGTTTGATCCGGTGGCCTATTTCACGGAAGACAAACCTAAAATCGGCCGCTCCGACCTGGAATTGCGCGCCGACGGCACAATTTGGCGGTTTAATAACGAGGGCAACCGGGCGGCCTTTGCCGGCCACCCGGAGGTCTATACGCCGCGCTTCGGCGGTTACGATCCGGTGGCGATCGCCCGTGGCGCATCGGTGCCGGGGCACCCGTTGTTCTGGACGGTGACCGGTGAACGGCTTTATCTGTTCTATAGCGCCGAGGCGCGCACGGCTTTTCTGGCCGACCCCGGCCGCATCATCGAGCGCGCGACGCGCAAATGGCCGGCGGTTGCGCGCACCATCGCGCGCTGAACCGGATTCACTTCAAGTCGTGATCGACGTGGCCTTAGCCGGATCGCCCCAGGCGATGAATCCGGGGACCAGAAATTTTTCCGACCGGCGTCCGAACCGGAGTTGAGCGCCGCTCGGGCCGGTCACTGCGCCGCCGGCGGCCGTCAGGATCGCGTAGCCGGCCGCGATATCCCATTCATGTGTTGGCGACAGCCGCGGATAGACGTCGGCCTCGCCTTGCGCGAGGTAACAGAATTTCACGGCCGAGCCGCAAAGAAAGCGCCTGGCCACCGGCAGCCGCGCCAGGAAATCCTCCGTCGCCTCGTCGAGGTGGCTGCGCGAGGTCGCCACAACGAGGCGGTCAGGCGCTGGACGCGTGCGGATGAAGTTGCGGTAGTAAGCTTCCGCCGGACCGTCGCCGAACCGCAGCCGCAGCCGTTCGGCCTTGCCGCCGACGACGCCGCGCCACAGCAATCCTTGCGCCGGCGCGGCGACGATGCCCGCGATCGGAACGCCGTGCGTCACGATGGCGACATTCACCGTAAATTCATCGCGCCCGGCGAGAAATTCTTTGGTGCCGTCGAGCGGGTCGACGACGACGAAGCTCGGCTCCAGTCTTGCCGCCGCCGCGCGGCCGACGCTTTCCTCCGCAATCACCGGAATGCCGGGCAGCAGACGGGATACGCCTTCCACGATGACGGCTTCCGAGGCCTCATCGGCGGCGGTGACCGGCGAGAGATCGTTCTTGATTCGCCGTTCGACCGATGAAAACGGCGTGGCGAGCGTCGCAGCTGCCGCGCGCGAGACGATCTCGGTCAGCGCGTCCAAATGCCGTTCCGCCTGTTGGGGAGTGATTTCGCCCGTCACGTCTTGCAGGGTCCTATTGGCCAGTCCTTGGCGGTCGCAGCGGTGCGGTGTATCACGCACCGACACCGGCGCGTCCAGCGATTCGCTGGTTTTTTTGGCAGCCTGCACGCCCCGCGGAGACCCGTCCATGTCCGGAACGCCCATCGAAGCGCTCGATCTTGCCGCCCTGTTATGCTCGCGTGTTTGCCATGACCTGATCAGCCCGGTCGGCGCCATCGTCAACGGGCTGGAAGTGCTGGCCGAGGAAAAGGACGAGGAGACCAAGACTTTCGCCCTCGATCTGATCAAGAAGAGCGCCGGCACCGCCTCCGCCAAGCTACAGTTCTGCCGCATCGCCTTCGGCGCGGCCGGTTCCGCCGGCGCCCAGATCGACCTCGGGGATGCCGAGACCATCAGCCGCGGGTTTTTCGAAGACGACAAGACCAAGCTGGCTTGGAACCTGCCGCGGGCGCTCATGCCCAAGAACCGGGTCAAACTGCTGCTTAATTTGCTGCTGGTCGCCGGCCAGACGATCCCGCGCGGCGGCCGGCTCACGGTCGATCCGATCGGGGCGGGCGACAGCATGGGCTTCAAGGTCAGCGCCGCCGGGGTCAATGCCAAGGTTCCGCCCGCGGTGGCCGCTTTGCTCACCGGCGATGCCGGCGAGGCCGCCCTCGACGCCCACCGTATCCAGCCATTCTATGCCAGCCTGCTGGCGCAGGCCTCAGGTGTCAAAGTCGCCATGGTCATGGACGGCGAGGCAGTTGTCGTGAGTGCGCAATAAGCAGTTTTTGCTTGCGCATGATCTTTTCCGAAAACCGGTTCCCACTTTTAGGGATCATGCGCGGGCGCGCGTGTGGGGTTAACGAAAGGTTAACCTGCGCGGTTGTTCCGCGGTACCGCAACCAAAATTAAACGCTTCCCCGACACACTGGCCGCGCTCCTGACGGAGATCTGCGGACGGGCCAGAGCCTGTCGACGAAGGCGTTTTTCATGGACGATCTGCTGCGGGAATTCGTGACCGAGACCAACGAGTGTCTCGACGTGGTGGACGTCGAACTCGTGCGTTTCGAGCAGGATCCGAACAACGCCAAGATCCTCGATAACGTCTTCCGTCTTGTGCACACCATCAA
>DAIMKK010000286.1:0-4407 GCA_036721745.1 Pseudolabrys sp.
CGATTGGTTCACGCGCTCGGAAACCGCGACAAAGCGGTTCGCCACCAGGATGACCGCCGCACTGGTGATGGCTGCGTAAATGACCGCCGCGATCACCAGGTAGCCGGGGATGACGATGGGTGTCGTCGGCGTGCCGAGTGTCAGACTGCCACCGACGAACCAAAGCACCCCGATGAACGTCACCGCCGTGACCGCGGCGCTGAAGATGCCGACGACGAAGTCGACCGGCGCGTCGGTGGCAACACGCGCATCATCACCGATGCGGCCCTCCGGATTCTGATGGTCTCCCGTCACCAAATCGAGTTGGTAGTAGTGGCCATTTGCCAACCACTTACCGACCAGATGGTTGGTCAACCACTCGCGCCACCCGCGCTGGATTGTCATGCGCCCGTACACGGCGATGATGGCCAACCCCACCATGCTCACCACAAGCGAACCGAAGATAAGGGCTTGCGTCCAGACCGCGTCCCCGTTCTTTTGCTCAAGCGCGTTGAAGATGTCGCGGCTCCAGATATTCATCCGGTACTGGAAAGCAACCTGGACGAAAATGAGCGCGATAAGACCGAGGGTGAGCAGCCAAGCCCTTCGGCGGGTGTCCCCAAACCAGAAGCCGCTGGCACTCGCCCAGAAACGCCGGATGAGCGGTCGGCCGGTCGGTATCGCAGGCGGCGGCTGATACATAATTGGGCCGTTTAGCTTTTTGGTCGCCCAATACGACACGCTGCATTCGTAGCTTTCATTGACCTAGGTCATAACGCCTTGTGGGCTTGAGCATATTTTCTTTAAGAAACGAGCTTCTCGAAGGCCGTATGCGGCGATTTGGCGCGTCGCAGCCAATTCCTTGATCGAGATTTGCCATGAGCATTTTTCGCCTCTACGGCCGCGTTCTCGGGCTACTCGGGTCCGAAAGCCGATTGGCATGGACGCTAGCGTTGGCAAATATGGCGCTGGCCTCCGCTCAGTTTGCCGAGCCGGTGCTGCTCGGCCGCATCATCGACACGTTGACCGGCGCGCAGGCTCGCGGCGAGCCGCCGTCATGGTCACGACTGGGAATGCTGTTGGCCGCCTGGGCCGGCTTCGGGCTTTTCACCATCGTCTGCGGCACGCTGATCGCTCTTTACGCTGACCGCCTCGCGCACCGTCGCCGCCATGTCGTCCTGACGGGCTATTTCGAGCACGTCTTGCAGCTACCGCTCAGCTATCACGGCAACACTCATTCTGGTCGGCTGATGAAGGTGATGCTGCAGGGCACTGACGCATTATGGGGGTTGTGGGTCGGGTTTTTCCGCGATCACCTGTCATCGTTTATCTCGCTGCTTGTCCTGCTGCCGATTTCGCTCTTTATCAATTGGCGACTTGCATCGCTGCTGATCGCGCTGTGCGTCGTTTTCGCCAGCCTCACCGCGCTGATCGTGCGCAAGACCCAAAGCATGCAAAGCTCGGTTGAGCGTCACTATTCCGACCTTGCGGAACGCGCATCCGACACGCTCGGCAACATCGCGCTGGTGCAGAGTTTTTCCCGGCTCGAAGCGGAAGTCATCGAGTTGCGGCAAATCGTCGAACGCCTGCTGGCAGCGCAAATGCCGGTCCTGTCGTGGTGGGCGCTGGCCATCGTGTTAACGCGAACAGCAACGACGTTGACGGTCTTGTCGATCATCATCGTCGGGACGTTGCTGCATATCAATGGTCAGGCGACCATCGGCGAAATGGTGACCTTCATGAATTTCGCCGGCCTGATTATTACGCGGCTGGAGCAGAGCGTCGGTTTCATCAATCGGGTGATGTCGGAGGTTCCGCGCTTACGCGAATTCTTCCAAGTGTGGGATACGATTCCGGCCATTCGCGACCTTCCGGATGCGGTCGATCCCGGCCGCCTCGGCGGGCTCGTCGAATTCAAGGACGTTTCGTTCTCATATGACGGTGAGCGGATGGCGGCGGCGGATCTCAACTTCAAAGCGATGCCGGGCGAAACCATTGCCCTTGTTGGCGCTACCGGCGCCGGCAAGTCGACGGCAATTGCACTGCTTCACCGCGCCTTCGATCCGCAGTTTGGCGTGATCGAGATCGACGGCGTCGACATCCGCAAGTTCAAGCTCTCCGCGTTGCGCCGGAATATTGGCGTGGTGTTCCAGGAGGCGCTGCTATTCAACCGCTCGGTTGCCGACAATCTGCGCGTGGGCAAGTCCGATGCGACCGAGGCGGAGATGCGGGACGCGGTCAGGCGCGCGCAAGCCCTCGATTTCATCGAGCGAAAATTCGAAGGATTTGACGGCCGCGTCGGCGAGCGCGGCCGTTCGCTGTCCGGAGGCGAGCGCCAGCGATTATCGATTGCGCGCGCGCTGTTGAAAGATCCGCCGATCCTCATTCTCGATGAGGCCACGAGCGCGCTCGATGCCGACACGGAGGCGAAGGTGATGCGGGCGCTCGATGAGGTGATGACGAACCGGACGACTTTCGTCATTGCGCATCGACTGTCGACGGTACGTAAGGCGTCCCGCATCCTCGTTTTTGACGCCGGGAGAATCGTTGAGGCCGGTACGTTCGACGAACTCGTGATGGCCGGGGGTCGCTTCGCCCATCTCGCCCGGACGCAACTCATCTCCGCCGAGCCGAGTGTCCCTCTAGCATTAAGTCCCGCTAACGCCTCTCCGCCATCTCCTTGAGCATCGCCAGCGCCTGCAGCACCGACTTGTGCCGCACTTCCGCGCGCCCGATGTCGCCATAGCGCATTTCCGCGTGCGTCAGCGCGCCATTGCGCGAGGCCGCAGCGAAATGCACGAGCCCGACCGGTTTGTCCGGACTGCCTCCGCCGGGGCCGGCAATGCCGGTGATGGCGACGACGACATCTGCGCCGCCTTTGCCAAGCGCGCCGCGCGCCATGGCTTCGGCGGTTTGCTGGCTGACGGCGCCATGCGTTCTTAAGGTCTCCGCCGACACGCCGAGCATCTGCTGCTTGGCTGCGTTCGAATAGGTGACGAAGCCGCGATCAAGCACGTCCGACGAGCCGGCGATATCGGTGAGCGCGCCTGCCACCAAGCCGCCGGTGCAGGATTCCGCGGTCGCGAGTTTCAAGCCGCGCGCGCGACAGGCGTCGAGCACGGCGGTGGCGGCGACGCGCAGATCCTCGCTCATCTTGCGCGCTTCATGGCTCGCCCCATGGCAGTCGCACCGTCGCCGTCGCGTAGGCCACGATGCCTTCGCCGCGGCCGGTGAAGCCAAGCTTTTCGCTGGTGGTCGCCTTGACCGCCACACGGCTAGGATCAAGACCGGCGAGCTTGGCAATGTTTGCGCGCATGGCGTCGCGATGCGGCCCGATGCGCGGGGCCTCGCACACGATGTTGATATCGATGTGGGCAATGCGGCCGCCGCGCGCGCTGAGGTGCGCGAGCGCCAAGGCCAGGAACCGGTCGGAGGAGGCGCCGCGCCATTGCGGATCGCTCGGCGGGAAATGCACGCCGATGTCGCCATCGGCGAGCGCGCCAAGGATGGCGTCGGTTAGCGCGTGCAGGACCACATCGGCGTCGGAATGGCCGGTGAGCGCTTGGGCGTGCGGGATCTTGATGCCGCCAAGAGTGATGTAGTCGCCGGGTCCGAAGGCATGCACGTCGAGGCCGGTGCCGATACGCACGTCGCCGAGCGCGGCAAATGCAATCGCTTCGGCGCGCGCGAAATCGCCTTCCTCGGTGATCTTGATGTTGCCGGGCTCGCCGGCAAACACGCTGACCTTCAGGCCGGCCCATTCGGCAAGCGCGGCATCGTCGGTGAAATCCTCGCGGCCCGCGGCGGCCGCTCGGCGATGGGCGTCAAGCAAAAGCGGGAAGGTGAAGCTTTGCGGTGTCTGCACCAGCCGCAAACTATTGCGATCGAGCGTCTGACCGACTTGGCCTGCGGCATCGACAGTCTTGACGGTATCGGTGACCGGCAACGCGGGTATCGCCGCACCATTTCGCTTTGCCGCCGCGATCGCGCGCGATACCAGCGCCGCACTGGCGAACGGCCGCGCCGCGTCGTGCACCAGGACGATATCGGGTTTGCCGGGCTCGAGCGCCTCAAGTCCGGCGTGCACCGAGGACTGTCTGGTCGCTCCGCCGAACACCGGCGGAAGAATCTCGAGACTAAGAGTTTGCTCTCGGTAGATCTCGGCGTCTTCTGGCCGAATGACCGGCTGTACATGCGCCACCTCGCCATGTTCCGCGAAAATGGTGAGCGTCCGGCGCAGGATGCTTTCGCCACCAATCGGCCGGAATTGCTTGGGCAGATCGCCGCCCACGCGCGACCCCTTTCCAGCAGCGACGATGACTGCAGCGACCCCCGCCATGCTATTGGTGCTCCTTAAGTTTCTCCCTGCCTTTAGCGCGTTCCTGCCGCCGCGGGAATGGATTAGCCGGCCCGGATGGTGTTCAAGAA
>DAIMKK010000287.1:0-4404 GCA_036721745.1 Pseudolabrys sp.
GTGCCGTCGATCACGGCCTTGAGCTGGCGGTACTCCTCGCAGGTGGTGGTGCCGCAGAGCACATTCACCTTCTGAAGGAAGTCTTCGGCCTTGAGCCGGTTGCCCTGTTCCATCTGCCACATGCCGTAATAGGACCAGGTGCGGGTGTGGTTCGGATCGGCCTTGAGTGCGGCCTCGTACCAGATTTTCGATTGCTCGTAATTTCCCATCTTGCGGTTGGCGTAGCCGATATAATTGGCCACGTCGGGATGCTCGTCATGGCCGAGCGCGTGCATGGCGGCGATGCCGGCCTGATAGTTGCCGGCCAGGATCAGCTGGCGGGCGGCGCGGTAGTCGCGCAAGAACTTCTCCTGCGCCAGCTGCTGCTCCTGCTGCTCGATCATGTTATTCTTCTTTTTCTTTTTCTTGCCGTCGTCATCGGTCGTCGGGTACGGCGTGTCGGTCCCCATGGCGTACAGCGCCACTGGCTTCAGGCTCAGGGCGGTCACGAGCAAGGCGGCAGCGGCGAAGGCGCCGATGTGGCGGATCGCTTGGGTCAAGGTCATGGCGGCACGTCTCCTATAGGGGCTCAGCCTTCAGAATAGGGCGAATCGTTCTGGTACGGAAAAAACAATCCGTGATCGGGGCCTAGTCCCGCCTCCGGCAAAAGATTTACCCGGCCACGCTCCGGCCACGGTTCCGACACCGCCGGGCCGGGTGTTTGAACGGGGGATAACGGCGCCACTCAGAGGCCATTCAGTGGGTTAGGCGCAGTCTGACGGCAACGATCGGCGCACTGCCGGTCGGCCGACCAACCCAGGGTTCGCGGCACCCCCCAATAAAAGGATCAAAACCATGATGAGGAAACTCGCCGCCGCTATCGTAGCGGCAAGTCTGATCGCCGGCCCGGCGCTGGCGCAAACTCCCGGAAGCATTGGCACGTCCAATACGCCCGCCACCACCAGTCAGCCGGCGGCGAAAGCCGACACGGCCAAGTCCACCACGACGGCGAGCGTGAAGCACGCCGGCAAGACGGCCAAGCACGCGGCCAAGATGCTCAAGCATCGCAAGCACTTTGCGCATGTGAAACACGTCAAGCATGTGAAGCACGCCAAGCACATGAAGCGGCCGGCCAAGATCAAGACGATTGGCTGAACTGTCGATCTGATCGAGCAAGCGCTGCCGGTGGCGGCGCTTGACTCGTTCGCCTATTCAAGGGAACATTTTGACGTGCTGGTTCCCCGGGTGACTCCGGGGACGAAAGAGGGAACACGGGAATCTGCGGTTCGTAATTTGCGAATTTGCAGAACACCGTGGCTGCCCCCGCAACTGTCAGCGGCGAGCCCGCGTCCGTATGGCCACTGGGAAACCGGGAAGGCCGGACGCAACTGGGCAACGACCCGCGAGCCAGGAGACCTGCCAGCGCGGTCACCCAACCGGTGGACGGGGCGTCCATACGGAGCGGTCTTTCGCAGCGGTGACGACAATGCCGGTGCGAAGCCGTGAGAGAAACTCTCCCACGACAATGCACACGTAAGCATCGCGCGCCGTCTTCATGCGTGCCGCTGAACGTGTCCTTCGCACCGGGCTTGCTCTCACCCAATGCGCCGCATTCACGCGCGCGCAAACGAAGGAACGTTGCGCCATGGGAACGACACGAAAGATCTGCGGCGCGCTGGTCGCGCTGGCCGGTTTGGCGGCAACCGCCGCGCACGCGCAAAACCGAACCGAGGTGCTGCCCGCGATCGATGTCTGGGCGAGCCGCACCGATAACGGAATTATCGGCGCATCGACCAGCGTCATCACCGCCGAGGATATCGCGCGCTCGCCCGGCACGACGATTCAGGACCTGCTCTCGCAGGAAGTGGGCGTCCAGACCATCAGCACGGCCAGCGGCAAGAACGGCGCCGGCACGACCGTCGATTTGCGCGGTTTCGGCGCGACAGCAAGCTCCAACACGCTTGTTCTGCTCAATGGACGCCGGCTGACCGACATCGATCAGTCTGGCATCGATTTCAGCACGATCCCGCGCAACAGCATCCAGCGCATCGAAATTACCCGCGGCAATAGCGGCGCGGTACTTTACGGCGACGGCGCCGTCGGCGGCGTCATCAACATCATCACCAAGACCGGCGTGGCGCAGCCGCCATCGGGGCGCGTCGAAGCCGGCTTCGGGTCGTTCAACCAGCGCGAACTCAATGCCTCCGCCTTGGCGTCGCATGGCCCCTTCGCGGTTTCGGTGTTCGGCAATGGGATTAATTCGGATGGCTATCGCGTCAACGACTACGTGCGCCAGCGCAACGCGGTCGGCGACCTGCGCTACACCGGCGCCGAGGGCAACGCCTGGTTCAACTTAGCCGGTGACGACCAGCATCTCGGTCTGCCGGGCGCGCGGCTTGTTGACCAGAGCGCCGGCATCAACGAACTCGTCACCGACCGGCGCGGTGCCACGACGCCGAACGCGTTTTCAAGCAAGACAGGCGGTAGCCTGACGCTCGGCGTGTCGCGCATGATCGGATCGAGCATCGAATTGATTGTGGACGGCAACCTGCGCCGCAAGGAGCAGACGATCTTTTCGTCGCTGTTTGGCTTCGATACCTCGGACATTCGCGAACTCACCACCGGCTCGGTAACGCCGCGCGCGAATATCAACACCCAGGTGTTCGGGGCGCCGACCAAGATCACGACCGGCTTCGACTATTATAATTCCAGTCTTGAGGCCAAACGCAGCGTGGCGATTAGCGACCCGCCGTTCCACACCTACGATCTCAACCAGCAAGCGGCGGCGATCTATTGGCAGCAGACGGTCGCCGTGCTGCCGACGACCGATATTTCCTTCGGCGCGCGGCTGCAGCAAACCCGCCTGTCGGCACGCGACCGCTACGATCCGACGGCGCCTGGGGGCGCCTTCGACGCCCAGGCAACGCCGCTCGATTCGGTCGAGACGCAGCACGCCTTGCACCTCGGCTTCGAGCACCGCTTCTCGCCGATGTTCGCCGTGTTCGGCCGCGTCGCGCGCAGTTTCCGCACGCCGAACGTGGACGAACGGATCGGCGTGAATGCCTTTCCGGTCGATTTCAATCTGAAGACCCAGACTTCGCGCGATATCGAGGGCGGCGTGCGCGGGCGCTTCGGCGCGTTCGAATGGCAAACGAGCGTTTATGCGATGCAGCTCAACAACGAGATTCTGTTCATTCCATTCCCGCCGATCGGCGCCAACATCAATCTCGACCCGACCCGTCGCGTCGGCGTCGAGAACAGCGCGACGCTGCTGCTGTCCGACACGCTGCGCTTGAAGGGCGGGCTCAGCTATACGCGCGCCACCTTCCGCGAGGGCTGGCAACGACATCCCGTTGGTGTCGCGCTGGAGCGGCAATCTTGGGCTGACCTGGGACGTCTATCAAAAACTTGCCGTGTTCGATGCGGTCGTGCGTTACGTCGGCGAGCGGCGCATGGACAATGACCAGGCCAATTTTCAGCCGCTGATTCCGGCGCATACCACGGTCGATATCCGGCTCGGTGGTGAATACCGGAATTTCTTCTGGTCGGCTTCGGTGCAGAATTTGTTCAACGTTCTGTACTTCGACTACGCAGTCGCGAGTTCCGCGACGTTTGACCGCTACAATGCCTATCCGCTGGCTGGACGAACCTACATGGTGAAGGGCGGCGCGACATTTTGAAATCCGCGCGGGAGCGGCCGTCCGATCCGGCGGCCGCGCCTGGCCCGCGAAATATGCTAGGTTTCGCCCGGTCCACATCCGGAGGGCGATCCATGTTGCGGATCATTTGCGGCGCGATTTTCCTGGCATCGATGGCAATACCCGCGCTTGCCGCCGACGACACCCTCGACGCCATCGAGGCGGCCCGCAACGCTTATCAGGCCGGCGACATGGCGGGCGCCAAGCAGTCGCTCGATCTCGCTTCGCAGCTGGTCGGGCAGAAGAACGCCGAGAATTTCGCGGCGCTGTTGCCGGCGGCGCTGCCGGGCTGGAAAGCAGAGAAGGTTGAAGCCACGTCGGTCGGCGTCACCGTGTTCGGCGTCACCTCGGCGAGCCGCCGCTATACCGGTCCCGACGGCCTCGACGTCCAGGTGCGCATCACCGGCAATTCGGCGCTGGTCCTGCATTTCGCACGGCTCTTTATGAATCCGACCATCGCCGGTGCGATGGGCAAACTGATCCGCATCGGCGACCAGCACGCGCTGCAGACCAACGAAGGCTCGATCAATATGATCGTCGCCGACAAGTTCCTGGTCACGGTGGAGGGCTCGGCCGACGAGGCATCCAAGCTCGCTTATGCCAAGGCCGTGGACACCGGCAAGCTGTCGAAGATGTAATACGCGCTAGAGCGGCTGCCACATGGCGGGCACCAGGTCGAAGCCGGCGCCGCTTTTGACGATGTGGCCGCAGGCCGGGAACGGGAAGT
>DAIMKK010000288.1:0-4397 GCA_036721745.1 Pseudolabrys sp.
GCGCCGATTCGTGCTGGGAGGGGCCTATGGCGAAACCCGAGGAAGACCTCAAACGGGTGCTGCAAATCAAGATGCGGGCGCTGGGTGACCCGGTGCAGGTGCTCGCGCTCATCCAAAGCGCCGCGCCGTTCTACCGGACGCTCGGCGGCGCCGGCTTCCGGTTGCTGCAGAATGTCGACGACCCCGCCCAGCTCCTGATCGAGATCGAATATGCGGCGCACTCCGCTCTCGAACTCAACCGCCACAAGGTGGCGAGCGATCCGATGGTGCGCACCTTCCTGCAAGGCTGGCGGGCCATTCTGCAAGGCAGCGCGGATATGGACGTCTACGAGGACGTAACCAAGTAAAGCCCGTCTTGCAGGGGCGGTCATTCCGCCTATAGTCCCCGCGCTTTCAATGATTTAAGGACGGTCAGGCGCAGGGACCGGCATCGCATGGCAAAGGCCAATATCAAGAAGGTCGTGCTCGCCTATTCGGGCGGGCTCGACACTTCGATCATCCTGAAATGGCTGCAGACCACCTATGGCTGCGAGGTGGTCACCTTCACCGCCGATCTCGGGCAGGGCGAGGAACTCGCACCCGCGCGCGAGAAGGCGCTGCGCGCCGGCATCAAGCCGGAAAACATCTTCATCGAGGATGTGCGCGAGGAATTCGTGCGCGACTTCGTGTTCCCGATGTTCCGCGCCAACACGGTTTACGAAGGCCAGTATCTGCTCGGCACCTCGATCGCACGGCCGCTGATCGCCAAGAAGCAGATCGAAATCGCGCGCAAGGTCGGCGCCGACGCGGTCTGCCACGGCGCCACCGGCAAGGGCAACGACCAGGTGCGCTTCGAGCTGACCTATTACGCGCTCGAGCCCGGCATCAAGATCATCGCGCCCTGGCGCGAATGGACTTTCAAGGGCCGCGAGGAACTCCTGAAGTTCGCGCGAGACCACCAGATCACCATCGCCAAAGACAAGGAGGGCGAGGCGCCGTTCTCCGTTGACGCCAATCTGCTGCACTCGTCATCGGAAGGCAAAGTGCTGGAAGATCCGGCCAAGGAAGCCCCCGGCATCGTCTATCAGCGCACCATTTCGCCGATGGAGGCGCCGGACAAGGCGACCGAAATCCGCATCGGCTTCAAGAAAGGCGACGCGGTGAGCGTCGATGGCGAAATGCTGTCGCCGGCGAACCTGCTCGCGCGGCTCAACAAACTCGGCCACGACAACGGCATCGGCCGACTCGATCTGGTTGAGAACCGCTTCGTCGGCATGAAATCGCGCGGCGTCTACGAGACGCCCGGCGGCACCATCCTGCTGGCCGCGCATCGCGCCATGGAATCGATCACGCTCGATCGCGGCGCCGGCCATCTCAAGGACGAGCTGATGCCGCGCTACGCCGAGATGATCTACAACGGCTTCTGGTTCGCGCCGGAGCGCGAAATGCTGCAGGCGGCGATCGACAAGTCGCAGGAGCTGGTCGAAGGTGAGGTGCGGCTCAAACTCTACAAGGGTAACGTCATCGTCGCCGGGCGCGAGAGCACGGCCTCGCTCTATTCATCGACGCTGGTGACCTTCGAGGACGACAAGGGCGCCTACGACCAGAAGGACGCCGAGGGCTTCATCAAGCTCACTGCCTTGCGGCTGCGCACGCTCGCGCAGCGGCGAAAGAAGCTCAAGCTCGACTGAGCGGAGTTCCGATGAGCCGGCCAGCCGGAAACTGGGTCCTGATCGTGATCATCGCCGGCGTGCTGGCAGGCTGCGCGGCCGACAAGAAAGCTGACGAGGTCGATCCGAATATATTTCCTGCGCAATACAAGCAGGAAATTATCGACTCGCTCATGCACATCCTCATTGATCCGACCAATGTGCGCGATGCCTATATCACCGATCCGACTTTGGTCCCGGTCGGCAAAGACAGCCGCTACGCAGTCTGCGTTCGCTCCAATTCACGGGATTACCATCGCGACTATCCGGGCAGCAAAGACCGCATCGCTTATTTCTTCGGCGGCCATTTGAATCAGCTGGTCGATGCGACTAAGGAGCAGTGCGGCAACGCCGCCTACAAGCCGTATCCCGAGCTGGAGAAGCTTTGCCTGTCCGAGCACAAATGTAATTAGGCCAGCTAGCCCTTCAGCCGCGCGATCAGCCCGTCGCCGGATTCCGAGTTTGGCGCTAACGCGCCGTTCCCGAGTGGCGATTACACCTGCCGGTCGACCATCGCCTTCTTCAACACGGCGATTTCCTTCGCTGGGTTGAGGCCCTTCGGGCAGGCCTTCGAGCAGTTCATGATGGTGTGGCAGCGATAGAGCCGGAACGGATCCTCGAGATTGTCGAGCCGTTCGCCGGTCGCCTCGTCGCGGCTGTCCTGCACCCAGCGATTGGCCTGCAGCAGCGCCGCCGGACCCAGATAGCGATCCGAATTCCACCAGTAGCTCGGGCATGAGGTAGAGCAGCACGCGCACAGAATGCACTCGTACATGCCGTCGAGCTTGGCGCGGTCTTGGTAGCTCTGCACCCATTCCTTCTCGGGCGTCGGCGTCGTGGTGTGCAGCCAGGGCTCGATGGAGGCGTATTGCGCATAGAAATTTTTCAAGTCCGGCACCAGGTCCTTCACCACCGGCTGGTGCGGCAGCGGATAAATCCGTACCGGCGCCTTGGCGTCATCCATCGCCTTGGTGCAGGCGAGCGTATTGGTGCCGTCGATGTTCATGGCGCAGGAGCCGCACACGCCCTCGCGGCAGGAGCGGCGGAAGGTGAGCGTCGGGTCGATGTTGTTCTTGATCCAGATCAGCGCGTCGAGAACCATCGGCGCGCAGTCGTCGCGATTGACGTAATAGGTGTCGACGCGCGGATTTTCCCCGTCATCCGGGTTCCAGCGATAGACGCGGAACTCGGTCTCATGCGTGGCCCCGGGCGCATGCGGCCAGGTCTTCCCTTGCGTGATCTTGGAGTTCTTCGGCAGCGTAAATTCAACCATGTCGGCTATCCGCGTTTTGGGTCAGGGGGCCGTCTCGCGTCAGTAGACGCGGGCTTTCGGCTCGATATAGGTGATGTCATTGGTGAGGGTGAAGGTGTGCACGGGGCGGTAATCGATTTTCTCTTTGCCCTTCGCGTCCAGCCAGGACAGCGTGTGCTTCATCCATTCCTTGTCGTCGCGCTGGGGGAAATCCTCGCGCGCATGGGCGCCGCGGCTTTCGGTGCGGTTCTTCGCCGACGCCATGGTGACGACGGCTTGCGCCATCAGATTGTCGAGTTCGAGCGTCTCGATCAGGTCGGAATTCCAGATCAGCGAGCGGTCGCTGACGCCGATATCCGCCATGTTGTCGAAGGCTTGGTGGATCAGCTTGTTGCCTTCCTCCAGCACCTCGCCAGTGCGGAACACCGCGCAATGGTTCTGCATGACCGTCTGCATGTTGAGCCGCAGCTTGGCGGTGCGCGTGCCGCCGGAGGCGTTGCGGAACTTGTCGAGCCGGCTGAGCGCGCGATCGGCGGAATCCTTCGGCAGTTCGGGCTGTTTGTCGCCGGGCGAGAGCAGTTCGGCGCAGCGCAAAGCGGCGGCGCGGCCGAAAACCACAAGATCGATCAGCGAATTCGAGCCGAGCCGGTTGGCGCCGTGCACCGAAACGCAAGCCGCCTCACCCAGCGCCATCAGGCCGGGCACCACGGTATCGGCGTTGCCATTCTTCTTGGTCAATGCTTCGCCGTGATAATTGGTGGGAATGCCGCCCATGTTGTAGTGCGCGGTCGGCAGCACCGGGATCGGTTCATGGGTGATATCGACGCCCGCGAAGATGCGCGCCAGTTCCGCAATGCCCGGCAACCGCTCGTGCAGCACCTTGGGATCGAGATGATCGAGGTGCAGGAAAATATGATCCTTTTTCTTGCCGACGCCGCGGCCTTCGCGCATCTCGATGGTCATCGCGCGCGAAACCACGTCGCGCGAGGCCAGATCCTTGGCCGAGGGCGCGTAGCGTTCCATGAAGCGCTCGCCTTCGGAATTGACCAGATAGCCACCTTCGCCGCGTGAGCCTTCGGTGATCAGGCAGCCGGCGCCGTAAATGCCGGTCGGATGGAACTGCACGAATTCCATGTCCTGCAGCGGCAGGCCGGCGCGGAGAACCATCGCATTCCCATCCCCGGTGCAGATATGCGCCGAGGTGCAGGAGAAATATGTGCGGCCATAGCCGCCGGTGGCGACCATGACCATGTTGGCGCTGAAGCGATGGATGGTGCCGTCGTCCATGTTGAGCGCGATCACGCCGCGGCAGCGGCCCTCGTCGTCCATGATCAGGTCGATGGCGAAATATTCGACGTAGAATTCCGCGGAATGACGCAGCGCTTGGCCGTACATGGTGTGTAGCATGGCGTGGCCGGTGCGGTCGGCGGCGGCGCAGGTGCGCTGCGCGGTGCCCT
>DAIMKK010000289.1:0-4385 GCA_036721745.1 Pseudolabrys sp.
CGAAAGGGGGTTAGGCCCACAAGCGCTCGCTCGCTTCCATGCCTTTGTAGATGCCGGCAACGAAATCGCCGTAACGGTTCGAGAGCGCACAGCGTATGGGTCCCCGCGTTCGCGGGGACGACGTTTCTGAAATTACTCCGCCGCCCGCCGTGCCGCGATGATCTGATCGGCGGTGCGCCCGGTCAGTTCGGCCATGTGGTCGAACTTGAAGGCGAACGAGCCGACGCCGGCGGTCGCCGAACGCACCTCAATGATGAGATCGCCGATCTCGGCTTCCGCCATCTGCGCACGCACGGTGTCCCAGCCCTGCCAGCCCTCGCGGGTGTCGAAGCCCAGAATCTGTCCGCGCCGGCCCGCCAGAATGGCGTTCATCTTGGCGGTGGCGTCGCTCGGGCAGACGATCTCGACCAGATGGATCGGTTCCAGCAGCACTGGCTGGCATTGCGGCAGACCCTCAGCGATGCCGACGCGGCCGGCGATGCGGAACGCCATGTCGGAGGAATCCACCGTGTGGTAGGAGCCGTCGATCAGCGCCACCTGGATATCGACCACCGGGAAGCCGAGTGGGCCGTTCTTGAGCCCGTCGAGCACGCCCTCTTCCACCGCCGGGATGTAATTGCGCGGCACCACGCCGCCGGTGATCCTGTCCTCGAACTTGAAGCCGGAGCCGCGCGGCAGCGGCTTGATCTCCAGCATCGTGTCGCCGAACTGGCCGTGACCGCCGGACTGCTTCTTGTGCCGGCCGCGCACGGTGACCGGCTTGCGGATGGTTTCTTTGTAACCAACCGTCGGCGGCCGCGTCGTAACCGGAACCGCGTAGCGCTCGCCGAGCCGTTCGGCCGCCACGCGCAAATGCATCTCGCCCTGGCCCCAGATCACCACCTCGTGGTTCTCGGCGTTGTGCACGACGCTGAGCGAGGGATCCTCTTCGGTCAGCTTAGTAAAGGCGGCGCCGAGCTTGACGTCGTCCTTGCGCTCCTTGGCCTGCACCGCCAGCGCGAGCACCGGCGCATAGGGCTTCACCTCGACCAGCGCCGCATGCGCTTGCTTACCGGCCGACAGCGTATCGCCGGTCTTGGCGTGATCGAGCTTGCCGAAGGCGACGGTCTCGCCGGCGAGCGCCTGGCCGCGCTTGTCGAAGTGCTGGCCCATGATCTTGAACACGCCGGACACGCGGCCGGCCTCGCCTTCCGGCGTATTGAAGGTGGTGCCGTCGCCGGCCTGGCCCGCGAGCAGCCGCGCCACCGACATCTTGCCGCCGTGGGTGGTGTGGAAAGTCTTGAGCACCAGCGCCAACGGATCGTTGCCGACCTTGGCGCCGAGGCGCGCGACGGTCTCGGCCACGCCGGGCGCTTCATGGCGCAGCGCCTTGAGCAGGCGCAGCACGCCGTTCGACCGGGTGGCGACGCCGATCAGCACCGGGACGACCAGACGTTCGCGCAATTCCTTGGCGAGATCGTCGAACACCTTGTCGCGCGGCGGCTGGATGTCCTCGAGTAACTGCTCCATCAGTTCGTCGTCGTGATCGGCCAGCGTCTCCAGCATGGTGAAGCGCGCTTCCTTCTCGCGCTCGGCGTCTTCGCCCTTCAACTCGATCACCTCGGAGGCCGCGTGCTCTTTGTAGACATGCGCGCGCTCGAGCGCGAGATCGACAAAGCCGGCGATGAGGTCGCCGTTCCAAATCGGAATCTGACGCAGCAGCAGCGGCACGCGCGAGGCCGGTTGCAGCAGCCTGAGCGTTTCGCGCACGCGCTTGTCCGCCTTGTCGATCTTGTTGAGGAACAAGAAGTGCGGAATGTTGTGGTCTTCCAATTCGCGCAGGATCAATTGCAGCTGCGGCACCTTCTTTTCGTCGGCCTCGCAGACCACGATCGCGGCGTCGACCGCCGGCAGCGCCGCGCGCATGTCATGAATGAATTCGATCGAACCGGGACAATCGATGAACGTGTAGCTGTCGCCCATGAAACTGGTGGTGGCGACCGAAGCCTCGACGCTCATCTTGTGATTGCGGGCTTCCTTGCTGGCGTCGCCGACGGTGGTACCCGCATCCACCGTGCCTTGCCGCTGCACCGCGCCGGTGCGGGCAAGAATCGCCTCTAAAAGCGTGGTCTTGCCGCTTTGAAACGGGCCCACCAGCGCGATGCACCGGGGGCCCCTGGGACCCGTGCCATTTTGTCCCATAATTACCTCCCTTGCCGGCCGGGAGGTCGGACCAAGTTTCCCGGCCCTGTCGCAGCATCGTCTCAGGTGAGAGCGGCACTGGCAAGAGGCGATGACGGATTGAATAAAAACGGCCGCCCGTAGGCGGCCGTTCAAGCCGTCATGCGATGTGCGCTCAGCGCATTGAGCGCAACTCAAGCGAAGCGACGCCGGCCGCAAGATTGAGCCCGGTCTGCCCCGTTATCGACAAAGGTTGCAGCGCGACCGTGCGATTGGACCCGCCGATCAGCGCGTTGCCGCCGATACCGATGGCGACCGTCGCTTCAGCAGTTGCGCCGGTGTAGACGCCGGCAAGGATGCCTGGGCCGTACGATGATGGCGCCCAGACCGCCCACACCATCTGGCCGGCCGATGTAGCCCCGATGTCGAGTCCGAACTTGCTGATCGTGCCGACATATCCCTCAGGCGGGCCAGGTTGATCCGGATTGAACATGCATTGCACGCCCTTCTGCGAACCGATGATCATGCCGAGGCCGCCGGAAACATCGCAGACCAGCGTGCCTGCTTTGATGCGTTCCTGAGCGGCCGCGCCGCCGATCGCCGTGACAAAGCCCAACGCTAAAGCGCCTAGCCCTAGGAGTACCCGACGCATGCAATCCCCCTTTGTGGTTATGCCGTGCTGGCACAATAGTGAGCGGAACGCCGGGCGAAGTCAAAAGGAGGCCGGCTGGCTGGTAAACGGGTAAGTTGGCCTTGCCGCAGCAGTCCGGTTGCTACTTCAAATTCCCGCAGAAACGTTGGATGCGCCGGCAGGCTTCTTCCAGGTCTTCGGTCTTGGTGGCGTATGAAATGCGGAACGCCGGGCCGAGGCCGAAGGCCGTGCCCTGCACTACCGCGACGCCCTCGGCTTCCAGCAATTCGGTAACGAAGTCCTCGTCGCTCACCAGCTTCTTGCCGGTCGATGCGGTCTTGCCCATGGTGCCGGCGCAGGACGGATAGACATAGAACGCGCCCTCCGGCGTCGGACACTTGATGCCGTTGGCCTGGTTGAGCATCGACACGCAGAGATCGCGCCGCTCCTTGAAGATCTTGTTGTGCTTGGCGATGAAGTCCTGCGGACCGTTGAGCGCCTCCACCGCCGCCCATTGCGACACCGCCGCCGGGTTCGAGGTCGATTGCGACTGCACCATCGCCATCGCCTTGATCAACGGCTCCGGCCCGCCGGCATAGCCGATGCGCCAGCCAGTCATGCAATAGGCCTTCGAGCAGCCGTTGATGGTGAGCGTGCGCGGATAAAGCGACGGTTCGATTTGCGCCGGCGTGGTGAACACGAAGTCGTCGTAGACCAGGTGCTCATACATGTCGTCGGTCATCACATAGACATGCGGATGATTCACCAGCACGTCGGTGAGCGCCTTGAGCTCGGCGCGCGTATAGGCGGCGCCCGACGGGTTCGACGGCGAGTTGAGCAGCACCCATTTGGTCTTCGGCGTGATCGCACGCTCGAGCTGCGCCGCGGTCAGCTTGAAGCCGGCCGCCATCGAGGTCTCAACCGCCACCGGCTCGCCGCCGGCGAGCAGCACCATGTCGTAGTAGCTCACCCAATAGGGCGCGGCGAAGATCACCTCGTCGCCCGGATTGAGCGTGCAGATAAACGCGTTGTACAGCACCTGCTTGCCGCCGGTGCCGACCGTAATCTGCGACGGCTTGTAGTCGAGCCCGTTCTCGCGCTTGAACTTCTTGACGACCGCGTCCTTGAGCTCGGCGATGCCGTCCACGTTGGTGTACTTGGACGCCCGGCCGTCGCGGATCGCCTTGATCGCCGCCTCTTTGATGTTGTCGGGCGTGTCGAAATCCGGCTCGCCGGCGCCTAGCCCGATGACGTTGCGACCGGCCGCCTTAAGCGCACGCGCCTTGTCGGTGACGGCGATGGTCGCCGACGGTTTGACACGCTTGAGCTGGTCCGCAAGGAAGGCCATCGAAAGTCTCCGAATCTGCGTCTTCAGGCACTGGATATGATGTCGTAATCGGCCAAAACGGCGACAGCAAGACGCAAACAATGATGCATTCATCAAGCCTGTTGATGGGCTTTTTGCTGGAGCATGATCTTGACCGAAAACCGGGCCCCACTTTTCGGGATCATGCTCTAACCCTCCCTTAAGCCTGCTTTGCCATCGTACTCGACTCGCTACCGAAAGGCCAAAGATAGCAAGGGTTTGACGGGT
>DAIMKK010000290.1:0-4352 GCA_036721745.1 Pseudolabrys sp.
AATCGAGGTCGCGCACGTCGATGTCGAGATGCACCGCGCCTTGCGCGCCGTCGATCAGCACCGGAATACCGCGCGCATGGGCGAGTTTCACGATATTTTTCACCGGCACCACGGTGCCGAGCGCGTTCGACATCTGGGTGATCGCCACCATCTTGGTGCGCGGGCCGAGCAGCTTTTCGAATTCGTCGATCAGGAAATTACCCTCGTCGTCGACCGGCGCCCATTTGATCACCGCACCGTAGCGTTCGCGCAGGAAATGCCACGGCACGATGTTGGAATGGTGCTCCATGATCGAGAGCACGATCTCGTCGCCCGGCTTGATGCGCTCGCGGCCGAAAGTATAAGCGACCAGATTGATCGCCTCGGTGGCGTTGCGGGTGAAGACGATCTCTTCTTTTCGCTCGGCGTTTAGAAAACCCCGCACGGTCTCGCGCGCGCCCTCATAGGCTTCGGTTGCTTCGTTCGCCAAATAATGCAGGCCGCGATGCACGTTCGCATACTGCTCGGTATAGGCTTTCTGGATGCGGTCGAGCACCGCCTTGGGCTTTTGCGCCGACGCCGCGTTATCGAGATAGACCAGCGGCTTGCCATAGACCTGCATCGCCAGCGCCGGAAAATCCGCGCGGATGCGTGAGACGTCATAGGAGCCGTTGCTGACCGCCGGATGCAGGGTCATTGCCGGCTCCCGAGCCATTTGAGCGCGGCAAACATCAGCGCCTTGCGCACGCCCTCGTGCGCGATCTCCTCGATCGCTTCGCCGATGAAGGCCTGGATCAGCAGGGCTTCGGCTTCCTTGGCCGGAATGCCGCGCGACATCAGATAAAAATTAAGCCCCTCATCGAGCGCGCCGGCGGTGGCGCCGTGACCGCATTGCACGTCGTCGGCAAAAATCTCCAGCTCCGGCTTGTTGTCGGCCTCGGCCTCGTCCGACAGCAGCAGTGCCCGCGTCATCATCTTGGCGTCGGTCTTCTGCGCGTGCTGCTCGACGATGATCTTGCCCTGAAAAATGCCGTGGCTTTCGCCGTCGAGCACCGACTTGAATTTCTCGCGGCTGGTACAGCCGCCGGCGGCATGATTGATGACCAGCGTGTTGTCGACGTGCTGGCGGCCCTTGAGCAGGCTGGCGCCGCCAAGCGCGGCATGCGTGCCCTCGCCGGTAAAGCGAATAAAATTCTGGTTCCGCACTATTTGTGCGTCACTGGTAAACGAAAATGTATTGAACACCGCACGCGCGCCAACGGTGGCCAGCAGGCTCGACACGTGCAGGGCACGGCCGCGCGTGATCTTGAAATAGTCGACCTGCGTCTCGTCGCCGGCCACCAGTTCGAGCGCGGTGTTGATTTGCGACTCGCCGCTGTCGTGGCTTTCGATGATGGTCGCCTGGGCGCCCTTCTCCACCACGATCAGCGAGCGGATGAAGGCCGAGCTGGGCTTGTCGCTTCCCGCGGCGAACACCAGATGGATCGGCCGCTTCGGCATAACACCGGCGGCAATCCGTATCACGGCGCCATCGCCCATCAGCGCGGTGTTGAGCGCCACCGCCACGTCGTCGGTCGCGACGGTCTTGCCGACATGGGCGGCGACCAGCGGATCGCCCTTGGCGAGCGCGTCGGCCATCGAGCCGATCGCGAGGCCCGCCGCCGGCACCAGGTCGGACAGTTCGGGCGCAAAGGTGCCGTCGACAAACACTAGCCGGCGGCAATCGACCCCGGTCAGCATCTGGCCGGCGTTCTTAGCCCGCAGCTTCGCCGCCGCATCGGGCGGCGCCGCCAGCGGATAAGACTCGCGCATCAGCGCGCGCAAATCAGTGTATTTCCATTCCTCGACCCGGCGATGCGGCAGGCCTTGCGCATCGAAACGGCGGAATGCTTCCTCGCGCAACGCCACGACGGGGCCCGCGCCAGGCAGCTTCGGCTTGGCGGCGGCATAAGTTTCCGCCAAGGCCAGCTCGGCTGCGGTCTTGATCTTTCGGACTTCGGCGTTCATCGAAAAGTCCTCACGCCGCCGCGTCCTGGAACTCGGCATAGCCCTTGGCTTCAAGCTCAAACGCGAGCTCCTTGCCGCCAGACTTCACCACCTTGCCCTTGGCCAGCACATGCACGACGTCGGGCACGATGAATTCGAGCAAGCGCTGATAATGGGTGATGACGATCATCGAGCGCTCCGGCGAGCGCAGGCGATTGACGCCCTCGGCCACGATCTTGAGCGCGTCGATGTCGAGCCCGGAATCGGTTTCGTCGAGCACGGCGAGCCGCGGTTGCAGGATCGCCATTTGCAAAATCTCGTTGCGCTTCTTTTCGCCGCCGGAGAAACCCACATTGACCGCGCGGCGCAGCATTTCCTGACTCACGCCGAGATGACTTGCAGTGTCGCGCACCAGCTTGATGAAATCGGGCGTGGAAAATTCCGTCTCGCCGCGGGTTTTGCGCTGGGCGTTGAGCGCGGTGCGCAGGAACGTCATGGTGGCGACGCCCGGAACCTCGACCGGATACTGGAACGCCAGGAACACGCCCTTGGCGGCGCGCTCGTCCGGCGCCATCTTCAGAATGCTCTTGCCGTCAAGCAGCACGTCGCCCTCGGTGACCTTGTAGTGTCCTTGCCGGCCAACACATAGGCGAGCGTCGACTTGCCGGAGCCGTTCGGCCCCATGATGGCGGCAACCTGGCCCTTCTCGACCGACAACGTCAGGCCATTGAGGATTTTCTTGTCCTCCACTTCGACATGCAGATTTTTGACTTTAAGCAACATTGATTAACCCACGCTTCCTTCGAGAGAAATCGAAATCAGCTTCTGCGCCTCGACCGCAAATTCCATCGGCAACTGCTGCAACACGTCCTTGACGAAGCCATTGACCACGAGCGCCGTTGCCTCCTCCGCCGACATGCCCCGCTGACGGCAGTAAAACAGCATGTCTTCGGAGATTTTCGAGGTTGAGGCTTCGTGCTCGAACACGGCGGAAGAATTCTTCGCCTCGATATAGGGCACGGTATGCGCGCCGCACTGATTGCCGATCAGTAGCGAGTCGCAATTGGTGAAGTTGCGCGCGTTCGTCGCCTTGCGATGCGCGGTGACCAGCCCGCGATAGGTGTTATTGGATTTGCCTGCCGAGATGCCCTTGGAGATGATGCGGCTGGTGGTGTTCTTGCCGAGGTGGATCATCTTGGTGCCGCTGTCGACCTGCTGGCGGCCATTCGAGATCGCGATCGAATAGAACTCGCCGCGCGAATTATCCCCGCGCAGGATGCAACTGGGATATTTCCAGGTGATGGCCGAGCCGGTTTCGACCTGGGTCCAGGAAATCTTCGACCGCGCACCGCGGCAATCGCCACGCTTGGTGACGAAGTTGAAGATGCCGCCCTTGCCGTCGGCATCGCCCGGATACCAGTTCTGCACGGTAGAATACTTGATCTCGGCATCGTCGTGCGTGACCAGTTCGACGACCGCGGCGTGCAACTGGTTCTCGTCGCGCATTGGGGCCGTACAACCTTCAAGGTAGCTCACGTAAGCGCCCTCGTCGGCGATGATCAGCGTGCGCTCGAACTGGCCGGTATTGGCCTCGTTGATGCGAAAGTAAGTCGACAATTCCATCGGACAGCGCACGCCCGGCGGCACGTAAACGAACGAGCCGTCGGAGAACACGGCAGAATTCAACGTCGCAAAGAAGTTGTCCGTCACAGGAACGACAGAGCCGAGGTACTTCTTGACCAGTTCTGGATGTTCTTGCAGCGCTTCCGACATCGGCATGAAGATCACGCCGGCCTTCTTCAGCTCTTCCTTGAAGGTCGTAGCGACCGAGACGGAATCGAAAACAGCATCCACCGCGACGCGCCGCTCGCCTTCCGGGCGCACCACGCCGGCGAGAATTTCCTGCTCGCGCAGCGGAATGCCTAACTTCTCGTAAGTTCGCAGGATTTCCGGATCGACCTCGTCGAGCGAGGCCAGCGCATTTTTCTTCGGCGCTGAAAAGTAATAGGCGTTCTGATAATCTATCTTGGGATAATCGACGCGCGCCCAGCTCGGCTCACGCATGGTCAGCCAGCGCTTATACGCTTCCAGCCGCCAGGCAAGCATCCATTCCGGCTCGTTCTTCTTGGCCGAGATATAGCGAACGGTATCTTCCGAAAGACCCTTGGGGGCCTTTTCGGATTCGATATCGGTGACGAACCCGTATTTGTATTGGTCGACGTCGATTCGGCGGACCTGTTCGACGGTCTCTTGTACGGCCGGCATTTCTTCCTCCGCTGCGGTTTCAAGGACCGCGGGTTGGCGTTGTCACGTTAACGGGATCTGCTTCCAAACCCCGCCAGTTTTGTTCCATTAAACAGTAGCATTATCAATTACTTAGTTGACTT